>NZ_QUOS01000006.1:0-111235 GCF_003390135.1 Streptococcus sp. NM | reverse complement strand
AAAAAAATAATATAGAGTTATTATATTTTTCAGCTTTCTTTATTTGGTTGCTTTTTAATTTCATAGCTCAAACAAACTTAGTCTATAAATACCCTGAAATTTATCGTTTTCGAATAGTTGCTATGATAGTGTCTATTGTCATACTTCTGTTTAAACTACTATTAGAGAGACACTCGAGTAAGTTTCTGATATTCTTCTTTTCAGCTTTCTGCTTGGCTATAATTATCGGGATTACAACACATAAGCTTTTTGATGCCCTCACAATAATTTCAACAATCTTATTTATTATTTCTATAAACAATGTGAATTTTAGAAAAGTTTTGATTCTCTGGACAGTTTCGATAGTACTATTAATGATTTCTATATATGGTCTATTAAAGTTTGGCATTATTGAAAATACGCTGAGGGTTCAATTAGGAGGGCGATTCCGTTTTAGCCAAGGATACCAATATGTTACTCTCGGTGCTAATTATTTATTTCATCTGACTTTGGTATATCTATATTTAAGAAAAAGTAAAATCAGATTGTCAGAAATTTTATTGTTTGGAATACTGAATTATTATTTTTACGTTAATACTGATACGAAATCAGCTTTCTTTCTTTCAATTCTAGCATTAGTATTGGTGTACATATTCAAAAATAAAGTAGTTAGTCAAAAAATCCTGAATGCCATTGGTAAAATTACGTTGACTGCAGGGATTCTTATTCCTATCATTTTGACTTATTTTTATAACGCAAACAGTAAACTCTTTCAAATTTTAAACGTAGCTTTGACAGGAAGACTAAGTTTAGGACATAAGACACTATCTTTATATGGTGTACATATGTTTGGTCAAAGAATTGATTGGGAATTGCAACAAAGGGCTACGTCTGTTTTTGATAATTATTTATACGTTGATTCATCTTTTGTAAATATTTTGTTGCATTATGGAGTGATTCTACTAGTTGTTATTTGGTATAGTTTCTATCAACTAAATAAAAGAGGACACTTTAATACAGTTGAGATGCTTGTTTTTATTGTATTGATACTTCATTCAATGTTTGATCCACAATTTTTTGAATTAATGTACAATCCATTATTGTTATTGATGGGTATTTCTTGGAGTAAGTATAGGTATAATTATCAAGATGTTTAAAGTTTTTGTGTTATATGTATCCTTGGTTCTAAATTGAGGCTAGTTAAGTGATTTTTGTACCAAAAAAAGTTTAATCTATTTAACATCATCATTTTTGTACAGATTAATTTTCGCCGTTTATAATAGTAGTTAAGTGAGGAATATGCTCCCTATGAAGGTTCTTAAAAATTATGCATACAATCTTTCATATCAATTATTAGTAATTATTTTACCGATTATTACGACTCCATATGTTACCAGAGTATTTAGTTCTGATGATTTAGGAACTTATGGTTATTATAATTCTATTGTTACCTACTTTATCCTGTTGGCTACCTTGGGGGTAGCCAATTATGGTACAAAGGAAATTTCTGGTAATCGAAAAACAATTCGTAAAAATTTCTGGGGAATTTATACTTTACAACTTGGAGCAACCATCTTATCACTGACTCTCTATATTTTGCTTTGTCTCACTTTTTCGTTAATGCAAAACCCAGTAGCTTATATTTTAGGATTAAGTTTACTTTCTAAAGGTTTAGATATTTCTTGGCTATTCCAAGGTTTAGAGGATTTTCGAAAAATTACAGTCAGAAATATTACAGTGAAACTAGTTGGCGTCATTGCTATTTTTCTATTTATAAAATCAGATAGCGGCCTATATTTATATGTGTTCTTGCTTACCATTTTTGAATTGTTGGGACAATTAAGTATGTGGTTGCCGGCAAGAGAGTTTATTGGGAAACCGCACTTTGATTGGGAATATGCTAAGCAGCATTTGAAGCCAGTTGTCTTATTGTTTTTACCTCAGATTGCCATATCGCTCTATGTTACTTTGGATCGTACAATGCTAGGAGCTTTAGCTTCAACAAAAGATGTAGGAATCTATGATCAAGCATTGAAACTTGTCAATATTTTATTGACCCTAGTAACTTCATTGGGAAGTGTCATGTTACCACGAGTTTCAAATCTTTTATCATCAGGGGATCATAAAGCAGTTAATAAAATGCATGAGATGTCATTTCTAATTTATAATTTGGTTATTTTCCCCATTATGGCAGGTGTGTTAATTATAAACGATGATTTTGTTAACTTTTTTCTGGGAAAAGATTTTCAAGATGCACGCTATGCAATAGCTATTATGATTCTAAGAATGTTCTTTATTGGATGGACAAATATCATGGGGATTCAAATTTTGATTCCCCATAATAAAAATAGAGAGTTCATGCTTTCAACAACAATTCCTGCTATTGTTAGTGTCGGATTAAATCTTCTCTTGCTTCCAAAACTGGGCTATATAGGTGCAGCAATTGTATCTGTCTTAACAGAGTCGCTGGTTTGGGCTATACAGTTATTCTTTACTCGTTCTTATCTAAGAGAAGTTCCTATAATCGGATCAATGGCAAAAATTGTACTAGCATCTGCCATTATGTATGGCCTTTTGTTATGTTCAAAAACAGTTATACATTTTTCACCAACATCAAATGTTCTAGTATTTGCAATGTTTGGTGGAATCATTTATCTTTTTGCAATTCTATCTCTAAAAGTGGTAGATGTGAAAGAATTAAAACAAATTATTAGGAAAAACTAGAATGAGAAAAGTTCGAAATATCAACCTAGATTTACTAAAAGTGCTTGCCTGTGTTGGAGTTGTTTTACTTCATACAACAATGGGTGGATTTAAAGATACTGGTTCATGGAATCTTTTGACGTATTTATATTATTTGGGTACCTACTCTATTCCCTTGTTTTTTATGGTCAATGGTTATTTATTGTTAGGCAAGAGGGAAATAACTTCCCATTACATACTTCAGAAAGTCAAATGGATCCTAATAACAGTATCATCATGGAACATTATCGTTTGGCTCTTTAAAAGAGATTTTACAGTTAATCCAATTAAAAAAATTGTAGGCTCTCTGATACAAAAAGGGTATTTCTTTCAGTTTTGGTTTTTGGCGCATTGATACTGATTTATTTATGCTTGCCTATTTTGAGTAAATTTTTAAATTCAAAAAGAAGATATTTATACATTTTAGCTTTATTGATTGTTATTGGTTTTATGGTTGAATTGGCAAATATTTTCTTTCAGAGGCCTCTACAAACTCATGTTATGCAAACTTTTAGATTATGGACATGGTTTTTCTATTATATTTTAGGTGGTTATATAGCACAATTCAATGTAGATAATCTCAAATATAGATTTAAAAATTGGATGAAAATAGTTAGCATGCTTTTAGTATTGATATCACCAATTATATTGTTTTTCTTAGCAAAGAATACTTACCATAATCTTTTTGCTGAATATTTTTATGATATTCTATTCGTGAAATTTACAAGCTTAGGAATTTTCCTGATGGTATTAACACTATCTTTGAATGAAAATGGGAGCAAATGGATTGTTTCTCTATCTAATCAAACAATGGGTGTTTTTGTAATACACACCTATGTTATGAAGATATGGGAAAAATTAATTGCTTTCAGTTTTACAGGTGCATATTTGTGGTTTGCTATATTTACTTTGAGTATTAGTTTTATTGTCATTGGAATATTAATGAGAATCCCATATCTCAATCGAATCGTCAAATTATAAAAAGGAGAACAAGATGTACGATTATCTAATCGTTGGTGCTGGTTTGTCTGGAGCAATTTTTGCTTATGAAGCAACCAAGCGTGGAAAAAAAGTAAAAGTTATTGATAAACGTGACCACATTGGTGGGAATATCTATTGTGAGAATGTAGAAGGTGTTAATGTTCATAAATATGGTGCACATATCTTCCATACTTCTAATAAAAAAGTTTGGGATTATGTTAATCAATTTGCTGAGTTTAACAACTACATCAACTCGCCTGTGGCTAATTACAAGGGTAGCCTTTATAATCTACCTTTCAATATGAATACTTTCTATGCTATGTGGGGGACAAAAACTCCTCAAGAGGTCAAAGATAAGATTGCTGAGCAAACGGCTCACATGAAGGACGTTGAACCTAAAAACTTGGAAGAACAGGCTATCAAGTTGATCGGTCCAGATATTTATGAAAAGTTGATTAAAGGATATACTGAAAAGCAATGGGGACGTTCCGCGACTGACCTTCCACCGTTTATCATTAAACGTCTACCAGTTCGTTTGACTTTTGATAATAACTACTTCAATGACCGTTACCAAGGTATTCCAATTGGGGGGTATAACGTTATCATTGAAAATATGCTGAAAGATGTTGAAGTAGAACTTGGAGTTGACTTTTTTGCCAATCGTCAGGAATTAGAAGCTTCTGCTGAAAAAGTTGTCTTTACAGGGATGATTGACCAATACTTTGACTATAAACATGGTGAGTTAGAATACCGTAGTCTTCGTTTTGAGCATGAAGTTCTAGATGAAGAAAACTATCAAGGAAACGCAGTTGTAAACTATACAGAACGAGAAATTCCTTATACTCGTATTATTGAGCATAAACATTTTGAGTATGGTACGCAAGATAAAACGGTCATTACTCGTGAATACCCAGCAGATTGGAAACGAGGAGATGAACCTTATTATCCAATCAATGATGAGAGAAACAATGCTATGTTTGCTAAGTATCAAGAAGAAGCAGCGCAGAATGATAAGGTCATTTTCTGCGGACGTTTGGCCGATTATAAATACTACGACATGCATGTGGTCATTGAACGTGCCCTAAATGTTGTAGAGGAAGAGTTTAAATAAGATAACGAAGGATAAAGTTGATCGATGAAATATTATCTAAAAGAAGAATTTCTGAAGGATTCTGGTGCACGAAATGCGGGGAATAAGGCTCGAAATGATGTTGAAGAAATAGTAGTTCGTGAGGGCTATAGTCCTTTGTTATTGATGGTAGATGATTGGTATCAAATGGGGACTATTAGAGCCCAACGACATAAGGCCAAAGCTCTATCCAAAGCTATCTCTAAGTTGAAGGAAGGGGATCAGCTACTGATTCAATTTCCTATGCTTCATCATAGTTTCTTTACGACTCATTTAGTCAAAAGAATGCAACGTAAAGGAGTGAAGGTTCACTTTATTATCCATGACTTAGAAGTTTTGCGCTATGCTAATTTGGATACAGTACCCTTGAAGCATAAGATTCGTGTTCATCTTCAAGAGTCTAGTCTTTTGAAACAAGCTGATGGTCTTATTGCTCATAATCCAGTTATGAAATCAGTGCTTGTTGATAAGGGGATTTCTGAGAAAAAAATAGTTAGTTTAGGCATTTTTGACTATCTGATCCCGAATTATCAGGATAAAGAAGATTTATCGAAGGAAGGAGCTATTATTGTAGCTGGAAATTTAGCTCAAGAAAAAGCAGGTTACTTATATGAGTTACCTGCAAGACCGGCATATAACCTTTATGGTGTTGGTTTTGATGAGGCTAGAAAGCTATCCAATGAAACCTATTTTGGTTCATTTCTTCCAGATGAACTACCATCAGCATTAGAAGGAAGCTTTGGTTTGGTTTGGGATGGTGACAGTTCTAAAACTTGTATCGGAGTGTTTGGTGAGTATTTGAGATACAATAATTCCCACAAGGCCTCCCTTTATTTGGCTTCTGGTTTCCCTATTATTGTCTGGGGGCAATCTGCTTTGGCTAATTTCGTCTTAGAAAAAGAGTGTGGAATTAGTGTTGAGAGTTTACTTGACTTGGAAGAAGTATTGGACAATTTGTCTCAAGAAGAGTATCAGGATTTGGTCAAAAATGCTAAGGCCGTAGGTCAAAAAATTCGTGAGGGTTCTTATCTTCTTTCTGCATTGCAATCTTTAAAATAATGAATCTAAAAATGACTTAAATAGATGGATGAGGGAGTTACTGGATTCCCTCTTTTCTTATAGTTAAAAAGAGATTAAAAAAATGAAATAAGATTCGATAGTTGTCAGAAAATAACAACTAAACATGAAAATTCAGAAAAATATATTGACAATAGATTGCAAAGGGTCTATAATGGATAGAAAAACAAAGGAGAATACTATGAAAACAAGGAAAGTATTGGCTCTTGCGGGAGTCACTTTATTAGCAGCAGGTGTCTTAGCTGCTTGTTCTGGCTCAGGGTCTAGTGCAAAAGGTGAGAAAACTTTTTCTTATGTTTACGAAACAGATCCAGATAACCTGAACTACTTGACAACTGGTAAGGCAGCAACTACTGACATTACTAGTAATGTGATTGATGGATTGCTTGAAAATGACCGCTATGGTAACTTTGTGCCATCTATGGCTGAGGATTGGTCTGTATCTAAGGACGGCTTGACTTACACTTATACAATCCGTAAAGATGCCAAGTGGTACACATCTGAAGGAGAAGAGTATGCGTCTGTGAAAGCTCAAGACTTTGTAACAGGACTTAAGTATGCGACAGATAAGAAATCAGAAGCCCTTTACTTGGTACAGGATTCAATTAAAGGTTTGGATGCATACGCTAAAGGGGAAACTAAAGATTTCTCTCAAGTTGGGATTAAAGCGATTGACGATCAAACAGTTCAATACACTTTGAACAAACCTGAAAGTTTTTGGAATTCTAAAACAACAATGGGTGTCTTAGCACCAGTTAATGAAGAGTTTTTAAACTCTAAGGGAGATGATTTTGGGAAAGCAACAGATCCAAGCAGTATCCTTTATAACGGACCTTTCTTGTTGAAATCATTGGTCGCTAAATCTTCAGTAGAATTTGAAAAGAATCCAAACTACTGGGATAAGGACAATGTTCACATTGATAAGGTAAAACTTTCATTCTGGGATGGTCAAGATACAGGAAAACTTGCAGAAAACTTCAAAGATGGAAGCTTTACAATGGCTCGTCTCTTCCCGACAAGCGCAAGTTATCCTGAACTTGAAAAAGAGTTTAAAGACAACATCGTTTATACACCACAAGATTCTACTACTTATTTAGTAGGTACTAATATTGATCGCCAGTCTTATAAGTACACTTCTAAGACTACAGATGAACAAAAGACTTCAACCAAGAAAGCTCTTCTAAACAAAGATTTCCGTCAAGCTCTTGCCTTTGGTTTTGATAGAAAAGCCTATGCTTCTCAAGTGAATGGTGCGAATGGGGCAACTAAACTGCTTCGTAACTTGTTTGTTCCTCCTACATTTGTACAGGCAGATGGAAAGAACTTTGGCGAAATGGTCAAAGACAAATTGGTGACTTATGGTGACGAATGGAGCAACGTGAACTTGGATGATGCTCAGGATGGACTCTACAATCCTGAAAAAGCGATAGCAGAGTTTGCTAAAGCTAAGACAGCTCTCCAAGTAGAAGGCGTTCAATTCCCAATCCACTTGGATATGCCAGTTGACCAAACCAATACAACAAAAGTTCAACGTGTCCAATCTTTTAAACAATCACTTGAAGAAACATTAGGAACTGACAATGTCGTCATTGATATCCAACAACTTCAAAAAGATGAAGTTCTCAATGTTACCTACTTTGCTGAAACGGCTGCTGGACAAGATTGGGATGTCTCAGATAACGTTGGATGGGGACCAGACTACATTGACCCATCTACCTACCTTGATATTCTCAAACCATCTGTAGGGGAAAGTACAAAGACTTACCTAGGATTTGACTCTGGAACAAACAACGTTGCGGCTAAGCAAGTTGGTTTGGAAGACTACGAAAAAATGGTTGTGGAAGCTGGTGAAGAAGTGAATGACATTTCAAAACGTTATGAAAAATATGCTGCTGCCCAAGCTTGGTTGACCGACAGTGCCTTGCTAATCCCAACAACTTCTAAAACTGGTCGTCCAATGTTGTCTAAGATGGTACCATTCACACTTCCATTTGCTTATTCTGGAAACAAAGGAACAAGTGAAGCTCACTTGTATAAATACCTTGATGTACAAGATAAACCAGTAACAACAGAAGAATACCAAAAAGCCCAAGAAAAATGGATGAAAGAAAAAGAAGAGTCTAATAAAAAAGCTCAAGAAGAACTCGCAAAACATGTGAAGTAGATTTTAAACATCTATAGAAACAGAGTGATAGAGGATTTGGCATTCGATAGGAATGCTAAATCCTTTTTATTTTATGATAACTCCCTCTAAATGGCAGACTATGGTTTTGCCAAAATTAAGAAAAAATTAGCAATTTTCCTAGCTTTCCTATTGCTTTATCTGCCAATATTTGTTATATTAAAAGTGCAATTATTTTTTTATAAACGTTAAGCATTGCACTTTTCAGATAGAAAGGAGTATTTTTCGAACAAGAAATGTAAACGCTTACGAAGATTAGTGAAAGGAATCAGGAGTTAATGGATAAACGATTTTTTGAAAAACGATGTACATACAGCATTCGTAAATTTGCACTAGGTGCTGCTTCAGTTATGATTGGGGCTAGTTTTTTTGCTACTGCTCCAGTATTGGCTAACACACCAACAGTTGGCTCAACAGATAACTTGCCAAGTGAGCTGGCTGATTTGGATAAAAAAGCGAGCGATAATGGACGGGAGTTCGATAAAGAAGCTGCAGCAGCAAATCCAGGTTCTGCTGAAACAACGGATGGACCAAAAACTGAAGAAGAGTTACTAGCTCTTGAAAAGGAAAACAAAGAAACTACTGACAAGTTGCCGAAAGAATTAGAAGGTAAAGTTGAAAAAGCTACTGATAATGGTAAAGAGGTAAATAAAGATCAATTAGCCCAAGATACTGGTAGTCTAGTTCCTGAAGATGTTGCCAAAACAAAAAATGGAGAATTGAACTATGGCGCTACTGTTAAGATTAAGACTCCATCAGGAGAAGGTAGTGGTATTGTCATTGGTAAGGATCTTGTTTTGACTGTTTCTCACAACTTTATCAAGGATCAACAAGATGGAAATATCCGTAAAGTTGTGGATAATGATAAAGGAGATGGCGATATTTTTAGTATATCCTACCCTGGTTTAGATGATGTAAAATTTAGTAAAAAAGATGTGATTCACTGGGATAGAGATGGTTATCTAAAGGGCTATAAGAACGATTTGGCTCTTGTGAGATTGCGTACAGTTCTTGAAAATGCTCCTGTTGAAGTTACTGAAAAGCCAGTTGTTAAGAAAGTTGGGGATAAAGTCAATATGTTTGGCTATCCTGCTGGTAAGTTGGCGCCAGTTATTAACACTGCTGTGGATTTTGCTGAATCTTATGGTGAAGGTGTTCAAGGAGTTGGTTATCAAGGTGGACAACCAGGTGCTAGCGGTGGCGGTATCTTTGACACGGATGGTAAATTGATTGGGGTTCATCAAAATGGTGTGGTTGGAGTCCGTAGCGGAGGCATCCTTTTCTCTCCAGCTCAATTAAAATGGATTCAAGATCATATTAAGGGAATCTCTAGTTCAAAACCAGCGAATTTAGAGGAAACTGAAAAACCAGTTGAAGAAAAGCCAAAAGAAGAAAAACCAGCGACAGCTAAGCCAGAGACACCAAAGGAAGTCACTCCTGAATGGCAAACTGTAGCAAGAAAAGAACAACAAGGGACTGTTGCTATTCGTGAAGAAAATGGTGTTCGTTACAATAAGTTATCTTCAACAGATCAAAATGACAATGCCAGCAAACCAGCCTTGTTTGAAAAACAAGGATTGACTGTGGATGCAAATGGTAATGCGAATGTAGATCTCACTTTCAAAGAAGAATCTGAAACAGGCAAATCACGTTTTGGTGTTTTCTTGAAATTTAAAGATACAAATAATAATGTCTTTGTTGGATATGACAAAGAAGGTTGGTTCTGGGAATATAAGACACCAGGTAATAGCACATGGTATCAGGGTGGTCGTGTTGCAGCTCCAGTAAATGGCTCAGTGAATCATCTGACTATTAGCTTAAAATCAGATGGTCAGCTGAATGCAACAAATAATGATGTAAAACTTTTTGATACGGTTACTTTGCCAGCTGCTGTTAATGAAAATCTTAAAAATGAAAAGAAAATCCTACTTAAAGCTGGTACATATGGTACAGAAAAGACAGTTGTAAATATTAAGACTGACAATCAGGATGGAGTTCAAAATACTGAAGCTACTGCTGAAAAAGAAACTGGTGCGGTGGTAGATGATAGTAAAGTGACTTATGATACTATCCAGTCTAAAGTCCTAAAAGCAGTGATTGACCAAGCCTTTCCACGTGTCAAGGAATATACGCTAAATGGCCATACTTTACCAGGACAGGTTCAACAGTTCAACCAAGTATTTATCAATAACCACAGAATCACCCCTGAGGTTACTTATAAGAAAATTAATGAAACAACTGCAGAATATGAAATGAAACTCCGTGATGAGGCTAATCTTATCAATGCGGATATGACAGTTCGTCTGCAAGTTGTGGACAATCAATTACATTTTGATGTAACTAAAATTGTCAACCACAATCAAGTCACTCCAGGTCAAAAGATTGACGATGAAAGAAAATTACTCTCTACTATTAGTTTCCTCGGGAATGCTTTAGTATCTGTTTCTAGTGAGCAAGCTGGTGCTAAGTTTGATGGGGCAACTATGTCAAACAATACGCATGTCAGCGGGGATGATCATATTGAAGTAACCAATCCAATGAAGGATTTGGCTAAGGGTTACATGTATGGATTTGTTTCTACAGATAAGCTTGCTGCAGGTGTTTGGAGTAATTCTCAAAACAGTTACGGTGGTGGCTCTAATGACTGGACCCGTTTGACGGCTTATAAAGAAACCGTTGGAAATGCCAACTATGTCGGAATTCATAGTTCTGAGTGGCAATGGGAAAAAGCTTATAAGGGTATTGTCTTCCCAGAGTACACTAAAGAACTTCCAAGTGCTAAGGTTGTGATTACTGAAGATGCTAATGCGGATAAAAAAGTGGACTGGCAAGATGGTGCCATTGCTTATCGTAGTATCATGAACAACCCTCAAGGCTGGGAAAAAGTCAAGGATATCACAGCTTACCGTATCGCGATGAACTTTGGTTCTCAAGCACAAAATCCATTCCTTATGACCTTGGATGGTATCAAGAAGATCAATCTCCATACAGATGGTCTTGGACAAGGTGTTCTCCTCAAAGGTTATGGTAGTGAAGGTCATGACTCAGGCCATTTGAACTATGCTGATATTGGTAAACGTATTGGTGGTGTCGAAGACTTCAAGGCTTTGATTGAGAAAGCGAAGAAATATGGAGCTCATCTAGGTATCCACGTCAACGCTTCTGAAACTTATCCTGAGTCTAAATACTTTAACGAAAAGATTCTTCGTAAGAATCCAGATGGAAGCTACAGCTATGGTTGGAACTGGCTAGACCAAGGTATCAACATTGATGCTGCTTATGACTTGGCGCATGGTCGCTTAGATCGCTGGGAAGAATTGAAGAAAAAACTTGGTGAAGGTCTCGACTTTATCTATGTGGACGTTTGGGGCAATGGCCAATCAGGTGATAATGGTGCCTGGGCTACCCACGTTCTTGCTAAAGAAATTAACAAACAAGGCTGGCGCTTTGCAATCGAGTGGGGCCATGGTGGTGAATACGATTCTACCTTCCAACACTGGGCAGCTGACTTGACCTATGGTGGATACACTAATAAAGGTATCAACAGTGCCATCACGCGCTTTATCCGCAACCACCAAAAAGATTCTTGGGTTGGGGATTACAGAAGTTACGGTGGTGCAGCGAACTATCCACTTCTAGGTGGCTACAGCATGAAAGACTTTGAAGGTTGGCAAGGAAGAAGTGACTACAATGGCTATGTAACCAACTTATTTGCTCATGATGTCATGACCAAGTACTTCCAACACTTCACTGTAAGTAAATGGGAAAATGGTACACCAGTCACCATGTCTGATAACGGTAGCACTTATAAGTGGACTCCAGAAATGCGAGTGGAATTGGTAGATGCTGATAATAACAAAGTTGTTGTGACTCGTAAGTCAAATGATGTCAATAGCCCGCAATACCGTGAACGTACAGTGACTCTCAATGGACGTGTCATCCAAGATGGTTCAGCTTACTTGACTCCATGGAACTGGGATGCAAATGGTAAGAAACTTGCTAGTGATAAGGAAAAGATGTACTACTTCAATACGCAAGCTGGTGCAACAACTTGGACGCTTCCTAGCGATTGGGCAAAGAGTAAGGTTTATCTTTACAAGCTAACTGACCAAGGTAAGACAGAAGAGCAAGAATTAACTGTAAAAGATGGCAAGATTACCCTTGATCTTACTGCAAATCAACCATACGTTCTCTACCGTTCAAAACAAACCAATCCTGAAATGTCATGGAGCGAAGGCATGCACATCTATGACCAAGGATTTAACAGTGGAACTTTGAAACACTGGACTATTTCTGGTGATGTTTCTAAGGCAGAAATTGTCAAATCACAAGGCGCAAATGAAATGCTTCGTATCCAAGGCAATAAGAGCACAGTCAGCCTTACTCAGAAACTGACTGGCTTGAAACCAAATACTAAGTATGCCGTTTATGTCGGTGTTGATAATCGTAGTAATGCTAAGGCAAGTATCACAGTAAATACTGGTGAAAAAGAAGTGACTAGCTATACCAATAAGTCACTAGCTCTTAACTATGTCAAGGCCTATGCCCATAATACTCGTCGTGACAATGCTACAGTTGATGATACAAGTTACTTCCAAAACATGTATGCCTTCTTTACAACGGGTTCAGATGTATCAAATGTCACTCTTACTTTGAGTCGTGAAGCTGGTGATGAAGCAACTTACTTTGATGAAATTCGTACCTTTGAAAACAATTCAAGTATGTACGGAGATAATCATGATACAGGTAAAGGAACATTTAAACAAGACTTTGAAAATGTTGCTCAAGGGATTTTCCCATTTGTAATTGGTGGTATCGAAGGAGTTGAGGATAATCGCACTCACTTATCTGAAAAACATGATCCATATACACAACGTGATTGGAATGGTAAGAAAGTCGATGATGTTATCGAAGGAAATTGGTCATTGAAGACAAATGGACTAGTGAGCCGTCGTAACTTGGTTTACCAAACAATTCCTCAAAACTTCCGTTTTGAAGCTGGTAAGACTTATCGTGTAACCTTTGAATACGAAGCAGGATCTGACAATACCTACGCCTTTGTAGTCGGTAAGGGAGAATTCCAATCAGGACGTCGCGGTAATCAAGCAAGTAATTTGGAAATGCATGAACTACCAAATACTTGGACAGATTCTAAGAAAGCTAAGAAGGTAACCTTCCTCGTAACAGGTGCAGAAACAGGCGATACTTGGGTGGGTATCTACTCAACTGGTAACGCAAGCAATACTCGTGGAGATTCTGGTGGAAATGCGAACTTCCGTGGTTACAATGACTTCATCATGGATAAACTTCAAATCGAGGAAGTCACTCTAACTGGTAAGATGTTGACAGAAAATGCTCTGAAGAACTATTTGCCAACGGTTGCCATGACCAACTATACCAAGGAATCTATGGATGCCTTGAAGGAAGCTGTCTTTAACCTCAGTCAAGCAGATGATGACATTAGCGTGGAAGAAGCGCGTGCTGAGATTGCTAAGATTGACGCTCTGAAGAATGCCTTGGTACAAAAGAAAACAGCCTTGGTAGCAGAAGACTTTGAAAGTCTAAATGCTCCAGCGCAAGCGGGAGAAGATTTAGCAAATGCCTTTGATGGTAACTTATCAAGTCTATGGCATACGTCTTGGAATGGTGGAGATGTTGGTAAACCTGCAACTATGGTCTTGAAAGAAGCGACAGAAATCACTGGATTCCGTTATGTGCCACGTGGATCAGGATCAAATGGTAACTTGCGTGATGTGAAACTGGTTGTGACAGATGAGTATGGTAAAGAACATACTTTCACTGCAACTGATTGGCCAGATAACAACAAACCAAAAGACATTGACTTTGGTAAGACAATCAAGGCTAAGAAAATTGTTTTGACAGGTACTAAGACTTATGGAGACGGTGGTGATAGATATCAAGCCGCTGCTGAGTTGATCTTTAGTCGTCCACAGGTTGCAGAAACAACTCTTGATTTGTCAGGTTATGAAACAGCTTTATCAAAAGCTCAAAAATTAACCAGCAAAGAGAATCAAGAGGAGGTAGCAAGTGTAGTAGCTAGCATGAAATATGCTATGGATAATCATCTATTGACTGAAAGAATGGTTGCCTACTTTGCAGAATATCTCAACCAACTACAAGATCAGACTGTGAAACCAGATGCTCCTACAAGTAGCAAAGGTGAAGAAGCAGCACCAATTCTTGAAGTGCCTGAGTATAAAGGTCCGCTTGGAACAGCAGGTGAAGAGGCAGCACCAATTCTTGAAGTGCCTGAGTATAAAGGTCCGCTTGGAACAGCAGGTGAAGAAGCAGCACCAATTCTTGATGTACCTGAGTATAAAGGACCACTTGGAACAGCAGGTGAAGAAGCAGTTGTTAATGAAGTTCCAGAATACAAAGGTGGAGCCAATGCGGTAGAAGCAGCTGTCAATGAAGTTCCAGAATACAAAGGTGGAGCGAATGCAGTAGAGGCCTTGGTTCATGAATTACCTGAATATAAAGGTGGCGCTAATGCAGTAGAAGCAGCTGTCAATGAAGTTCCAGAATACAAAGGTGGAGTCAATGCAGTAGAAGCTTTGGTAAACGAAAAGCCAGCCTACACAGGACTATTGGCTACAGCAGGTGATCAAGCAGCACCAACTATTGAAAAACCTGAGTATCGGATTAGTCAATTGGGTCAAGGAAAACTTGCAGAATCTAAAACTTCAGTTTCAACAGAAGATCAGAAGAGATTGCCAGAAACAGGAGAAAGCCAATCTGATACAGCTATCTTCCTAGCAGGCATCAGTCTTGCCTTATCTGCTGCTGTCCTTGCAACAAAACGTAAAGAAAATTAAAGAAGACTGGATTTTAGAGTTTATCGGAACTAGAATTCAGACAGAAATAACTTAGTTGGAGAGAACCTCTAGGTTCTCTCCATTTTCAAATGGAAAATGAGACCGCTTACTGTAATAAGTGGGAGAAAGGAATAGGAGAAAGATGGATAGACATTTTTTTGAAAGACGTTGTCACTATAGTATTCGAAAATTTGCAATTGGTGCAGCCTCTGTATTGATAGGTGCTAGTATCTTTGGTGCAAATGTAGTGCAAGCTGCAGAGACAGTTGGAACACCTGAGAAAGAAGGAACAATTACACAAGCTCAGCCACTAGATAAGTTGCCGGACGATTTAGCAGCTGTTTTAAAGAAAGCTGAATCAGAAGCGACGGCAGATGCAGGTCATGAAGAAAATCATGAAAATACTGCAGGAACAAGTCCTGCAGCAACTGAAGAAACAAGCCCAGCAACAAGTCCAACAGCTCCCAAACCAGCTGAGACTCTGAAGCCGGTTGAAACACCAAAAGCAGATTCTAAACCTGTAGAACCAGCTACACCTACAATCAAACCAGTTGAAAAGCAAATTGAAGATAGAGAAGATCGTAACCACTTAGAAGGTGTTACTGTTCAAGTAAACGACTCAGAAACTGGTACTCCTTATACTGCTGACAAGGCAGTGGACGGTAATCCTGATACTCGCTGGGCAACAAATCAAAATATTGACAAACCAACTTTCGAATTAACTCTTCCCAAGACTACACTTATTAGACATGTGGAAATTGATTGGGATCGCCGTGTCCGTAAGGGACAAAATGATCCAAATATCAAATCTTGGAGCCTCTACTATGCAGGTCAAGATGATGTAAATGCTAGTGGAGAAAAACAATGGAAGCTAGCTCATACCAAGACTGGAGAACCTGTTTTAGATGAGAAAGTTGACTTAGCCAATAGTATTCAAGCTAAATATCTCAAGTTAGAAATCAATGACTATCAAGCGGGCACAATGGGCTGGAGAAACGTTGGTATTCAAGAAATTCGAGCTTATTCGAATATCCCTGATCCAACTAAAGTGACAGATATTCGCCAAGTTACGGAATTGACAGTCGCTAAGGATGGACAATCTTTAGTACTTCCAACTTTACCAGGAAAAGTCAGTCTTATCGGTAGCAACAAACAAGGTGTGATTGACCTTCAAAATCACATTTATAAGCCTCTGACTGATCAACGCGTTAAGGTTATGGTAGAGCAAATTAAAGATTCACATACCTTTACTAAAGAATTTGAAGTAGTCATCAAGGGGCTACATCAGGACGAAGGTGTGGGTGTCAAACCCAAAGTAGCACCAGCTGTTCAACAATGGTATGGGAAAGAAGGTCAATCTTCTATCGCGTCAGATACAGTTCTTGCGACAGGAGATTCAGGCTTTGATCAGGCAGCAACCTTCTACCAGTCAGACCTTGCAAGCCGTGGATTGGAACTTGCGACAGGTGACAAGCAGGCTCAAAAACGAATTGAATTTAAAAAAGTTGAAAATAAGGGTTATGGTAAGGAAGGTTATGGAATCACTATCCAAGATGGTGTCATTACCATCGAAGCTGCAACAAACACAGGAGCCTTCTACGCCACTCGTACTCTTCTTCAAATGGGGGAAAGCAATTTCCAAAATGGAGAAATTCGTGATTTCCCAAGCTTCAGTCACCGTGGCTTTATGCTAGATACAGGTCGTAAATTTATTCCTTATGACACCCTTGTAGACATCATGCTCAATATGGCTTACTACAAGATGAACGACTTGCAGTTGCACCTCAACGATAACTATATCTTCCTAAAGGAACACTTGGCAGGTAAGAATCTAACACAAGAAGAAGAGCTTAAGTATGTTCTAGAACATGCTAAGACAGGTTTCCGTGTAGAGACAGATATTGTCGGTAAGAATGGTCAAAAATTAACATCAGACGAGCACTATACTAAAGAAGAGATGCAAAATCTGATTAAACTTGCTAAGGCCTTGCATATCAATCTAGTTCCAGAAATTGACACGCCAGGTCATGCTCTGTCATTTGTCAAAGTTCGTCCAGACCTCATGTATCAAGGTAGCCTGAGCGATTACAGAGGTAAACATAACGTAGAGCGCGTAGCTATGCTCGATCTAGATAATAAATACGATGAAACGCTGGCTTTTGTCAAATCAGTTTATGATAAACTTCTTGATGGTCCAGATGCACCACTTCATGGGGTATCTACTGTTCATATCGGAACGGATGAATACTACGGAAGTAGAGAAAGCTATCGTCGTTATGTCAATGACCTTATTAAATACATTAAAGGGAAAGGCTATACACCTCGTATTTGGGGATCGCTCAGTGCGAAACGAGGTAAAACAGCGGTTGATTGGAAAGATGTAGAAGTTGATATCTGGAGTATTGGCTGGCAGCAACCAAAAGAAGCTATTGCTCAGGGAGCTAAGATTATCAACATAACAGATATTCCAACCTATAGTGTACCAAATGGTGATAATCGTCAAACAGCTTATGGTGACTATGCTAACTATGAAACACAATATAATAGGTGGACACCAAATGATTTCCGAACAGGTCATGGTCCACTTCTAGAAGCATCCAATCCAAATGTAATTGGTGGTGGCCACGCAGTTTGGAATGACAATATTGATCTTCATGAGACAGGTTTGACATCTTATGATATCTTTAAACGCTTCTTTAAGAGCATGCAAACAACTGCAGAACGCACTTGGGGATCTGACCGTGCGGCTGCGACCTTTGCAGAACGTACCCTACCAACGAGCCCTTATGCACCACAGTCAAATCCTGAAAAAGAGATTGATCAAAGTGATTTGTTTACTATCAATCCTGAAACAGTGAAGAACTATGCAAGCAAGAAGGTGAAGACAAGCGAGCAAGGATTGGCTTTTGAGAAAGATAGCAGTATTGAAGGCCTGGCAGGTGATGTTGGTCCAAGTCATGTCTTGAAGTTTGATGTAACTGTCACTGGAGACGGTGAACAAACCTTCTCAACAAGTGGAGACAACCGTATCTATCTAGCTGATAAAGACGGCTATCTTGCTTATCAATTTGAACAGTTCCATATCCAGTTCAAGAAAAAACTTGAAAAGAATAAACGTTATCAAATCTCTATCGTGACCAAACCACAATCAACGGAATTCTATGTGGATGGTGAGAAGATTGAACGTATCGCAAATCCAGCTCACCCTCGCTTTGCTCACAATAGCTTGGTTCTACCGCTTGAAAGCATCGGTGGGTTCAAAGGGATTTTACATAGTGCAGAGTTGTCAGATAAACCATTTGTAAATCCTCGTTTGATTCCAACAGATCATTTCACAGTTTCTGCAACTAGTCAAGAAACACCAGGAACAGCGACTGAAGGAGTTGTTGAAAAAGCCTTTGACAATGATCCAAATACCTTTTGGCATACTAAATGGACTGGTGATACTGCTCCGTACACTCTTTCTATGACCTTGAAAGAAGCAGAAAAAGTCAATGGTTTGACTTATCTTCCTCGGCCAGGTGGTGGAAATGGGGTCGTGACTCGCTACGAAATCTACGCACAAAAAGATGGCCAAATGGTCAAGGTTTCAGAAGGAAGCTGGGACAACAACGCTCAAGAAAAAACAGTTAACTTTGCAGCGGTTCATACCAACAAGATTGAGTTGAAAGTTCTATCAGGTGTTGGGGGCTTTGCAAGTGCAGCTGAAGTTCATCTATTGAAACCTATCAAAGAGGGACAAGAAACACCAGAACCAGAACAACCATCTACACCTGAAACTCCAAAAGTCGAGCAAACAGGTGATGGAACAGTTGAACTGGCGGATCAATTCACAGCAAGCAAACCAGCTAGCGAAGATAGTATTGCAGCTTCCAGCAAGAGCGCAGATTATCTCAAGAAAGAGTACAAGGTTTTCCCAACTCCACAAAAAGTGACTTATGGAGAAGGAGTCACAGCTCTTCGTAAGCAAGTCAATCTGGTAATGGGAGATCAACTCGATGTCTATACTCGTAATCGCTTGAAGAGTGTCTTACAGGACAATCAAGTATCCTATACTACTAGTCAATCAGCAGTTGCTGGCGCAACTAATATCTATCTTGGAGTACATGGACGAGGAACACAAGCAGAACAAAACTTATCTAACGTTTCAGCAGGTCTCTTTGATAAGATTGATGCCTATGCTTTGACCATCAAGGACAATTCAATTTCCATCGTAGGAAAAGACACAGATGCAGTCTTCTATGGTTTGACAACTTTGAAACATATGCTCAAGGAAAGTCAAGTTCCAGTTCTTCGCAATGTGACAGTGGAAGATTACGCTGAAATCAAGAACCGTGGTTTCATCGAAGGTTACTATGGAAATCCATGGTCTAATGCAGATCGTGCTGAACTCATGCGTTTTGGTGGCGATTTGAAATTGACCCAATACTTCTTCGCACCGAAAGATGATCCATACCACAACAAGAAATGGCGTGAACTTTACCCAGAAGAAAAACTAGCTGAAATTCGTGAACTTGCTCGCGTCGGAAATCAAAGTAAAACTCGCTATGTTTGGACCATTCATCCATTCATGAACAACCGTATCCGCTTTGGTAATGAAGCGCATTACCAAGAAGACTTGGCAACCATCAAGGCTAAATTTACCCAGTTGATGAAAGTGGGTGTCCGTGAATTTGGTATTCTAGCCGATGATGCACCAAGCCCAGTTGGAGGCTACAATAGCTACAACCGCTTGATGCAGGATATGACCAACTGGTTGACAGAAATGCAAGGAACTTATAGCGGTCTTCGCAAAGAAATGATCTTTGTTCCAGGTCAGTATTGGGGTAATGGGCGTGAAGCAGAGTTGAAATCTCTAAATGAAAATCTCCCAAGTTCAACATCTATGACCTTGACGGGTGGTAAGATTTGGGGTGAAGTTTCTGAAGGTTTCTTATCAACTCTCAAGAACAATCTAACTGCAGGTGGTAAAACTTATCGTCCAGTATCACTTTGGGTGAACTGGCCAGTTACAGATAACTCTAAACAACACTTGATTCTAGGTGGTGGTGAGAAATTCCTTCATCCGAATGTAGATCCAAGCTTGCTATCCGGTATCATGTTGAACCCAATGCAACAGTCTGAACCATCTAAGATTGCCCTCTTCGCTGGAGCTCAGTATACATGGAAACAGTGGAAATCAGAAGAAGAAGCTAAGAAACTCAATGACATTGCCTTCAACTTTGTTGAAAATGGTCATTTTGAAGATAGCAAGGTGTCAGCAGCCTTCCGCGAACTCGGTAAGCATATGATCAACCAAAACATGGATGGTCGTGTCGTTAAACTAGAAGAATCAGTTGAATTGGCTCCAAAATTAACAGACTTCATGACTAAGCTCAAAGCGGGTCAGGATGTAACTGCAGAACGTGCAACTTTGCGTGCAGAATTTGCCAAGATTAAAGAAGCGGCTGAACTTTATAAAGCATCAGGTGATAAAAAAATGGTTGCACAGATCCACTATTGGTTGGATAATGCAATCGACCAAATGAACGCCCTTGATGCCTTCCTAACAGGAACAGAGGCTATGGCTACAAATGATGCAGCCAAACTTTGGGATAGCTACTATAAAGGTTTGAAATTGTACGAACAGTCTCAAACTCATACCTTCCATTATGTAGACCATCTTGAAAAGGCTGAATTGGGTGTTCAACATATCCGTCCATTTATCCTAGCTTTGAAAGAAGTTCTAGCGTCTGAAGTTCAAAAAGTCTTGCATCCAGATCAAATCATCAGCACCTTTATTACCAATCGAACAGGTGTAGAAGGTGGTTTGGCAGAAGTAACGGATGGTGACTTGGCAACTCATGCTTTGATTAAATCACCAAATAGTATCAAGACAGGTGATTATATCGGTATGAAATTTAACAAACCGGTAGATATCCAAACCTTGACCTTTGCTATGGGAACTCAGGCAAATCCACGTGATACCTTTAGTAAGGCTGAAGTGCAGTATCAAGATGAAAAAGATAATTGGGTAAGTTTGAAAGAACCAACTTATGTTGGTAATGAGTCACTTGTTCAGTTTGAAAATCTTAACATCAAAGCTAAAGCAGTACGTATGATTGCTACAGAAGATCGTGATGACACCTGGTTTGCAGTTCGCGAGATTGCAGTAAATCGTCCAGTAGAGAACGCTCGTAAACAACAAACTGCTACAATTAGCCTCAGCTCAAATCTAGTTTATAAATTGAGAACATCAGCAAGTCAAATTACTGATGGTAAAGATAATACAGAAGCTATGATGGCAAATGCTGACGGCAGCAATACGACTCCAGTAGATGCCTGGGCACAACTTGACCTAGGTGAAGTCAAGTCAGTCACTAAAGTTCGTCTTCGTCAAGGAACTGGTGATAAACTTGCCGCAGGTGTACTTGAGTACTCTACAGATGGATCTGCATGGCAAGAGTTAGATCGCCTATCAGGAGAACAAACTAAGGAAGTGTCTAGAGCTATCAATGCTCGATACATCCGAGTACGCAATACTAAGGCAAGTGACCTTTGGTGGCGTATTCAGGACTTCTCTGTTGAGACACGTTCTGGAAATAGCGACTTAACAGATACCAACGTGGATGCCTTAAAGGAAACACCAGTAGTGGATAGCTTGGGCAGTTACGAGCTTCAGATTCCAGCTGGAACTAAACTTCCTGCAAATAGCTATCTAGGAATGAAACTTGACCGTATCCATCAAGTTAAAAGCATCCAGCTCCAAGGTCAAACAAATCCAGCACTCAGTCTAGAGTATTCTGCAAATGCTCAAGAATGGACACCAGCTAGCCAGTTGACAGACAGAACTGTCGCAACCCACTTGGTACGTTATGTTCGTCTTGTTAATAAAACAGACCAAGAACAGGCTGTTCCATCAACTTCTCTCCTTGTAACGACTAAAGAAGTGCAACCAACCAAACTAGAATCTACAACTATGGGCATTCATCCAACATATGGAAGTAATGATGTTCGTAAGATTAATAACCTAGATCAATTGTTTGATGGTGTGTACAACAACTTCGTTGAGTTTTCAGACTATGCCCATAAAGATGGCCATGTAACCTTGAAACTTGGTAGTGAACGAACGATTAAGAAGATCAGAGCCTACATCCAAGATGGAACTCAAAACTATCTTCGTGATGGTAAAATCCAAGTCAGCCAAGACGGTAAAACTTGGACGGATGTTGTGACAGTGGGAGATGGTGTAGTCAATAGTACACACGATGATTCATTGACAGATGGTTGGACACATGATTCTAAGATGCCAGGAAATCGTTACATCGAGGGTGAATTGACGACACCAGTCAAAGCCAACTATCTTCGTGTCCTCTATACAGCTGACTATGATGCTCGTTTTGTAGGATTTACAGAATTGGTGATCAATGATGGCGAATTTGTCAAACCAATCAATGATCCAACTGTAGAAGGAAACGGTGGCGAAAGCCGAGGTAACTTCTATACTAATCTCGTAGATGGAAAAGTTTTGACTAGCTACAAAGCAGAACAAGATAGGGGTGAAATGGTTTACCACTTGTCAGAACCAACCAATGCCAACCATCTACGCCTTGTTTCAAGCCTTCCTGAAGGAGCGAAAGCACGAGTTCAAGCGAGAACACTTAAGGATGGACAAGAAAGTTGGACAGATCTTGGTGCCATTACATCTAGTCTCCAAACCTTTGCTATCCGAAATGGTGGTTCTCTTCTAGATGTTAAACTGGTCTGGGAAGGTGGCAAGGCTGAGTTTTATGAATTAGCGAGCTTCTATCAAGAATTGACAGAAGAACCTGTTCAATCAAGCAAGGGTGAAGAACCAGCACCAGTGCTTGAGGTACCTGAATTTACAGGTGGTGTAAATGCAGTTGAAGCTTTGGTACATGAGTTACCAGCCTACACAGGTCCATTATCAACCGTAGGTGACCAAGTTGCACCGACAGTAGAGAAACCAGAGTTTCAGGGTGGTGTCAACTCAGTTATGGCTTTGAAACATGAACTACCAGAGTACACAGGCCCAGTAGCAACAGTAGGCGACCAAGCCGCTCCAACAGTAGAGAAACCAGAGTTCAAGGGTGGAGTCAACTCAGTTATGGCCTTGAAACACGAACTACCAGAGTACACAGGGCCATTGTCAAGCGTGGGCGATCAACCAGCTCCGACAGTAGAGAAACCAGAGTTCAAGGGTGGAGTTAACTCCGTTATGGCCTTGAAACATGAGCTACCAGCCTACACAGGTCCATTATCAACCGTAGGTGACCAACCAGCTCCGACAGTAGAAAAACCAGAATTTAAGCTAAGTTCGTTAGAAAAAGCTCAGACTCCAGAAGCACCAGTTCAAGTTGCCAAGGAAGACAAGAGATTGCCAGAGACTGGTGAAAAACAGTCAGAAACAGCTATTTTCTTGGCAAGCGTTGGACTAGCCTTATCTGCTATCTTTGTAGCAAAAAGCAAAAAAGATTAGTTGTGTATGACAATTAAACTCTCTCTTAACAGTATTCTAAACCAGTAGAGTGTATAGAACAAAAAAACCTGAGAAGAACAATTGACCTTCTCAGGTTTTTATTATCTAATTATTGATTGAACAAAGAACAGATTGAAAAACCACCCAATTTTTGGGTGGTTAGTAATTTATTGTTGCGCTGGTTGAGGGTTTTGGTTAGGCTGCCCTTGATTGGTACTTGGTTGTTGTGTCGCCGTATTCTCATTGGTTCCAGCATTGGGAGTAACTGTATTTGAATTTGGATTTGTGTTTGGTGTCGTTACACTTGACTGAGAGGTTGAAGTCTCTGGAGTCTGGTTCGCAGGAGCAGGTGTAGAACTTTGTTGAGTAGCAGGAGCAGTCCATGTAGGACGAGCTCCATTCTTAAAGACATATTCTCCACTCCTATATAAGCCCTCAGGCATAGTCCAATCTCCTGGGTGGTCATCTTCTGATAGGTAAGTCATCATTGAACGATAGACCGCAGAAGCAACTGTGAACCCACTGCCGATGACTGGAGTAAGACGATTTGAGTAACCTGTCCATACGGCCATCGAATATTTACGAGTATAGCCGACAAACATTTCATCCGGTGCAACAAGTTGACTTGATTTAATATGATTTTCGATTTCTTCATCTGAATAGTTAGAGGTACCTGTCTTACCAGCCTGAGGAAGCCATGAAATATAGGCGTTAAAACCAGTTCCAGAGGTCAAGACTGTTTTCATCATTTCTGTCATCATGTAAGCAGTGGTCTCTTTCATAGCTCGGGTACCAGGGTCAGAAAATTCTTTTTCGCTACCATCACTAAAGACAACTTTATTAATGTACATCGGTTTGTGATAGATACCACCATTGGCAAATGCAGCATAAGCAACAGCCATTTTTTCGCTACTTGCGCCGTATTGCTTATTAGATTCAGTTGTGTTACTTGATATGGCGTTAGAATAATGCATATCTGGATAGTCAATTCCTAAACCATTTAAGAAGGTTTTTGCACGGTTTAATCCAACTTTGTTGAGTGTTTCTACAGCAGGAACATTGCGAGATTGCTGTAGTGCATATTGCAGGGTGATATTACCGAAGTATCCTCTATCCCAGTTGTAGACAGGGGTATTTGTTCCAGGATAATTATACGGGATATCGCGTACAATGGTAGCAGTTGAGTCATAGATATCAAATTCCAAAGCAGGAGCATAATCAGTGATGGGTTTCATTGTTGATCCCCAGTCACGATTGGTCTCCACAGCCTGATTGGTGCCGAATGAAACATTACTTGCTTGATGACGAGCACCAAGTTGTGCAATAACGTTACCATTAGATACATCTACAATAGTCGAAGCTACTTGCATGTCATCATCAGGATAAGTGACATATTGGTCGGTGTTATAAACATCCCAGAGTCGTTGTTGGACATCTTTGTCCACATTTGTATAGACATCCATACCTGTAGTAAGAAGGTTGTAACCAGTTTCTTGTTCAACTTGGTCGATTACTTCTTTAAGGTAGTTGTCCATGTATGCAGGATAGCTGTTACCGGATTTCAGGCTTTGTAGACCATCGGTAACAGGGGTATTAATAGCTTTTTCATACTCTTCTGCACTAATATATTTCTGCCCTTTCATTTCTGAAAGAACTAAATTTCGGCGTTCAAGAGCAGCTTCTGGATGAGAATAAGGATCATATTGGTTTGGTGCTTGAGGCATTCCGGCTAGGAGTGCTAACTGTGGCAAGCTTAAATCCTTTAAGTCTTTTCCATAGTAATTTTGGGCTGCAGTTTGCATTCCGTAGTTACCGTTAGACATGTAGACTTTGTTGATGTAGTAGGTCAGGATTTCTTGCTTGGTTGCTTTTTGCTCTAGTTGAACGGCTAGCCAAGCTTCTTGAGCTTTACGTGACAAAGTTTGATCGGCAGTTGAAGTAGAAAAATAAGTTAATTTAATCAATTGTTGAGTCAAGGTTGAGGCTCCCTGGAGGCCTCCTCCGCCTTGGAGGTTTCTCAATGCCGCACCCATGATACGAATGGTGTCAACACCTCTATGATTAAAGAAACGGTGGTCTTCGATAGACACGATGGCCTTGACCAAATCAGTAGGGATTTCATTTGCTTGAGTATTTACTCGACGTTCAGATCCAAGGTCAGCGATCAGTTCGTTCTTATTGTCATAAATCTTGCTAGAGGTCGTCGCAACTAATTTACTTTCAGATAAGGTTGGAGCCTTGCTAACAAAGTAGAGGAAGACACCTCCACCTAATAGAAATAATGCGATAAATAAGGTAAGGAACGTAATTCCGATATACTTTAAGAATCGCAGAATAGTTTGTTTGTTCATCTTGTTTTACCACCTAGTAAATGTTCTTTGATAATGTCGAGATAGGGAATTTGAGGGAAAGCCCCTTGCTTTACTAAATATCCGTATTCTTGAATATATCCAAGTGGCATAGATTTTTGCCCCTTATCTTGATGATAAAAGCGAATCAAATCAAATGCCGGCAACAAATAAGTTTCCTGTTGAGAAGAAAAATGAAGCAGTACGAAGCAAATACCCTGCTGTTCTAGAACTTGTTCCATATGTTGAATCTGGTGAAGATGGAAGTTCTTCATTGGAATAGCATTCTTTTGTCGTGTTTCCTTGGCTTCAAAGTCAATGTAATGTCCTCTATACACGCCAGAGTAATCTGTTGTGGAAGCTTGTCTAAAATAGGCTTCTACAATTTTGGCTCGACTACGTTGAGGATAGTCTACTCGGACAATTTGAACAGGCGTGGGTTTTTTATGGATAACTGCCATACCATGCGTCAGATAGTAGTCGTTTGTAGAGTTAATCATCTTTTCAAAAGTCATTCCTCGATTTGCGAAATTATTTGGTTGAGAAAGGGATGTTTTGTTTTTTTTTGATGAAATTTTATGAGGATAGTTGACCATATTTCTCCTTATTGGTACAATGACATCACTCTATTATACCATAAAAATAGAAAGAAAGGTGTAAAAATGACTACAGCTTTAATTATGGGATATTCTAATTTTGACTTGGGTGTCTTTAACGAAAAAGATATCAGGTTAAAAATTATAAAGAAAGCCATTCGCCGTGATTTAGAAAGTTTGGCTGAAGAAGGGATTAATTGGCTGGTCTTTACAGGGAACTTGGGATTTGAATCCTGGGTGCTTGATGTTGCAAATGAAATGAAAGAAGAATATGATTTCAACCTAGCGACCATTTTTGATTTTGAAACACACGGGGAAAATTGGAATGAAGCGAATCAGCTTAAACTTAATCAATTTAAACAGGTAGATTTTGTCAAATATGCCTATCCTAAATATGAACATATGGGGCAACTACGAGACTACCAACGATTTTTACTGGAAAATACTGATTTAACTTATTTTTTCTATGATCCAGAAAATGAGACCAAATTAAAATTTATGGATACCTTGATGAAAAATCAGGAAGGGTATCGCATAAAAAGGCTAACGTTTGAAGACCTAAATGAGTTAGCAGAAAATTTTTCTGAAAAGTAAGCCTTTGACCTTGATTTTTGTTTGCCTTTTTTTATATAATAATACTATTAGAAACCGAGAATGGAGAGAGAGATGGCAAGTATTATTTTTTCAGCAAAAGATATTTTTGAGCAAGAGTTTGGACGTGAAGTCCGTGGATATAGTAAGGTTGAAGTTGATGAATTTTTGGACGATGTCATCAAGGACTACGAAACTTATGCTGCCTTAGTCAAGTCTCTCCGTCAAGAAATTGCAGAGTTGAAGGAAGAATTGTCTCGCAAACCTGAATCTGCACCGGTTCAAGCAGAACCACTTGAAATGACGGCTACAACTTCTATGACGAATTTTGATATTTTGAAACGACTAAATCGTCTTGAGAAAGAAGTATTTGGTAAACAAATTTTGGATAACTCTGATTTATAAGAGCTTATTTGAAAAGTGCAATTTTTGGATAATCGCGTGAGGAGAATTTCTTTTCATGAGGAAAGTCCATGCTAGCACAGGCTGTGATGCCTGTAGTGTTTGTGCTAGGCGAAACCATAAGCCTAGGGACGAGAAATCGTTACGGCAGTTGAAATGGCTAAGTCCTTGGATAGGCCAGAGTAGGCTTGAAAGTGCCACAGTGACGGAGTCTCTCTGGAAACAGAGAGAGTGGAACGCGGTAAACCCCTCAAGCTAGCAACCCAAATTTTGGTCGGGGCATGGAGTACACGGAAACGAACGTAGTACTCTGACTACTTTCAGCTGTAGGCTGTTAGCGGTAGACAGATGATTATCGAAGGAAGTGGTCCTAGTCACTTCTGGAACAAAACATGGCTTATAGAAAATTGCATATAGGTTGGGGCTGAGAAAACTTTCTCAACCTCATTTTTTAAAGTGGACATATAGAAAGGTCTTATAAGACTGAAAATGAAAAAAGAATTTAATTTAATCGCTACTGCTGCAGCGGGTCTTGAGGCTGTTGTGGGACGTGAATTGCGAGAGTTGGGCTACGATTGTCAGGTTGAAAATGGACGTGTTCGTTTTCAAGGAGACGTGAGAGCCATTATCGAAACCAACCTCTGGCTTCGGGCAGCAGATCGTATCAAGATTATCGTAGGAACGTTCCCAGCTAAGACTTTTGAGGAGCTCTTTCAAGGAGTTTTCGCTCTAGATTGGGAAAATTATATACCACTTGGAGCTCGATTCCCGATTTCAAAAGCCAAATGTGTGAAATCTAAGCTACACAATGAACCCAGTGTACAGGCTATTTCAAAGAAGGCCGTTGTTAAGAAGTTGCAGAGACACTATGCCCGTCCAGAAGGTGTCCCCTTGATGGAAACTGGTCCTGAGTTTAAGATTGAGGTTTCTATTCTGAAAGATGTCGCAACTGTCATGATTGATACGACAGGCTCCAGTCTCTTTAAACGTGGCTATCGTACCGAAAAGGGTGGGGCTCCTATCAAGGAAAACATGGCAGCAGCTATTTTGCAACTCTCTAACTGGTATCCAGACAAGCCCTTGATTGATCCGACCTGTGGTTCAGGAACTTTCTGTATCGAGGCAGTTATGATTGCTAGAAAGATGGCTCCTGGTCTTCGTCGCTCCTTTGCCTTTGAGGAGTGGAACTGGATTAGTGATCGCTTGATTCAAGAAGTGCGTACAGAAGCGGCTAAGAAAGTGGATCGTGAGCTTGAGCTAGATATCATGGGCTGTGATATCGATGCACGTATGGTGGAAATTGCTAAGGCCAATGCTCAAGCAGCAGGTGTTGCAGGAGATATTACCTTTAAGCAGATGCGCGTGCAGGATTTGCGTTCCGATAAAATCAATGGAGTGATTATCTCTAACCCACCTTATGGGGAACGCTTGTCAGATGATGCAGGAGTTACCAAACTCTATGCTGAGATGGGGCAAGTATTTGCACCGCTGAAAACGTGGAGCAAATTTATCCTAACTAGTGATGAAGCCTTTGAGACCAAGTACGGCAGTCAGGCGGACAAGAAGCGCAAGTTGTACAATGGAACTTTAAAAGTTGATTTGTATCAATATTTCGGTCAGCGTGTTAAACGTCAGGAAGTAAAGTAGGAAGGAAAACTCATGAGTAAGAAAAGACATGATCGTCATATAACAGAACATCAAGAAGCGCAATTTGATTTTGATGATGCCAAAGAGCTAACGGTTGGAGAAGCCATGCTAAAAAATGAAGAGGTGGAAGCAGGTGTATTGCCTGGAGATTCTATCTTGGACAAGTATGTGAAACAACATAAAGATGAAATTGAGGCAGATAAGTTTGAAACGCGTCAGTTTAGCAAGGATGATTTAGTTGAAAAAGAAGGGATAGAAGAGATAGAGGAGACTCAGACTCTGGATAATTTACTTCAAGAGCTTCGTGAGGAAACAGGAGTAACTTCTCCAGCTTCAGAAGATGAATTGAGTCAGTTTGATGATTTAGAATTAACACGAGTTTCAGAAACTCCTCTTGTTGAAGCCTCTGAGACTGAAGATATTCCAACACTTTATCGAGTCACAGATAGTGAAGATGGAAAAAGTAAGAAGAAATGGGTGCTTTACGGTATTCTAGCAGCCTTAGTGGTTCTTATCCTTGGAACTGGTTATTATGTTTATCGTCAAGTGGCTCGTTCGACCAAGGAAATCCAAACTTCTCAATCAACTACAAACACGCAGTCAGATGTGGAAGAATTCAATAATTTATATGATGCCTTCTATACAGATAGCAACAAAACGGCTTTGAAGAATAGCCAGTTTGATAAACTGAGTCAACTTAAAACCTTGCTTGATAAGCTAGAAGGTAGTCGTGAATATACGCTTGCAAAATCTAAGTATGATAGTCTAGCAACTCAAATCAAGGCCATTCAAGATGTCAATGCTCAATTTGATAAGCCAGCTATTGTAGATGGAGTTTTGGACACTAACGCTAAAGCTAAATCAGATGCTAAATTTACAGATATTAAAACTGGAAATACGGAGATTGATAAAGTGCTAGATAAGGCTATCAGTCTAGGTAAGAGTCAACAAACAGCTCCTTCAAGTTCAAGCTCAAGTCAAGAAAGTTCAAGTGCATCAACAGAGAGGGCTACAGACAACACAAGTCCATCTTCAAGCGTCTCATCAAACAATTCAGTTTCTGCACGTGATGATAGCCATGGCGGTTTATCAAGTTCTGGAGTTGACCTCCAGAGAGCTTCGAGTCGTGTGCCGTTCAATCAATCAGCTGTTGATGATAGCAATAATTCTGCCTGGGATTTCGCGGATGGTGTCTTGGAAAAAATCCTAGCGACTTCACGCTCACGTGGTTATATCACTGGTAACCAATATATCCTTGAACGTGTTAATATCGTTAATGGCAATGGTTATTACAACCTCTACAAGCCAGATGGAACCTATCTCTTTACCCTTAACTGTAAGACAGGATACTTTGTTGGAAATGGTTCTGGACATGCGGATGCTTTGGACTACTAAGCAGTCGTTACAAAATTCTTTCTTTTCAAAAGTAAAAATGATAAAATAAAACAAATTAAACAAGAGGAGTGTCAAATGACAAAAGCTAACTTTGGTGTCGTAGGTATGGCCGTAATGGGTCGTAACCTTGCCCTTAATATTGAATCTCGTGGTTACACAGTTGCTATTTACAACCGTAGTAAAGAAAAAACTGAAGATGTAATTGCTTGCCATCCTGAAAAGAACTTTGTACCAAGCTATGACGTTGAAAGTTTTGTAAACTCAATCGAAAAACCTCGTCGTATCATGCTCATGGTTCAAGCTGGACCTGGTACAGATGCGACAATTCAAGCCCTTCTTCCTCACCTTGACAAGGGTGATATCTTGATTGACGGCGGAAATACTTTCTACAAAGATACAATCCGTCGTAATGAAGAATTGGCAAACTCAGGTATCAACTTTATCGGTACTGGGGTTTCTGGTGGTGAAAAAGGTGCCCTTGAAGGTCCTTCTATCATGCCTGGTGGACAAAAAGAGGCCTACGAATTGGTTGCAGATGTTCTTGAAGAAATCTCAGCTAAAGCACCAGAAGATGGCAAACCATGTGTGACTTACATCGGTCCTGATGGAGCTGGTCACTATGTAAAAATGGTTCACAACGGTATCGAGTACGGTGATATGCAATTGATCGCAGAAAGCTATGACTTGATGCAACACTTGCTAGGTCTTTCTGCAGAAGACATGGCTGAAATCTTTACTGAGTGGAACAAGGGTGAATTGGACAGCTACTTGATCGAAATCACAGCTGATATCTTGAGCCGTAAAGACGATGAAGGTCAAGATGGACCAATCGTAGACTACATTCTTGATGCCGCAGGTAACAAGGGAACTGGTAAATGGACTAGCCAATCATCTCTTGACCTTGGTGTGCCATTGTCACTCATCACTGAGTCAGTATTTGCACGTTACATTTCAACTTACAAAGAAGAACGTGTACATGCTAGCAAGGTTCTTCCAAAACCAGCTGCCTTCAAATTTGAAGGAGACAAGGCTGAGTTGATTGAAAAAATCCGTCAAGCCCTTTACTTCTCAAAAATCATTTCATACGCACAAGGTTTTGCGCAATTGCGTGTAGCTTCTAAAGAAAACAACTGGAACTTGCCATTTGCAGATATCGCATCTATCTGGCGTGATGGCTGTATCATCCGTTCTCGTTTCTTGCAAAAGATTACAGATGCTTACAACCGTGATGCAGACCTTGCAAACCTTCTTTTGGATGAGTACTTCCTGGATGTCACTGCTAAGTACCAACAAGCAGTGCGTGATATCGTAGCTCTTGCTGTTCAAGCTGGTGTGCCAGTGCCAACTTTCTCAGCAGCTATTACTTACTTTGATAGCTACCGTTCAGCTGACCTTCCAGCTAACTTGATCCAAGCGCAACGTGACTACTTTGGTGCCCACACTTACCAACGTAAAGACAAAGAAGGAACCTTCCACTACTCTTGGTATGACGAAAAATAAGTAGGTCTGCCATGGGGAAACGGATTTTATTACTTGAGAAAGAACGAAATCTAGCTCATTTTTTAAGTTTGGAACTTCAAAAAGAGCAATACCGAGTTGATCAGGTTGAGGAGGGGCAAAAGGCCCTCTCCATGGCTCTTCAGACAGACTATGACTTGATTTTATTGAATGCTCATCTGGGGGATATGACAGCCCAGGATTTTGCAGACAAGCTGAGTCGGACTAAGCCAGCCTCCGTGATCATGGTCTTGGACCATCGCGAAGAATTGCAAGATCAGATTGAGACAATCCAACGCTTTGCCGTTTCTTACATCTATAAGCCAGTTATTATTGAGAATCTGGTAGCTCGTATTTCAGCTATTTTCCGAGGTCGGGACTTTATCGATCAACACTGTAGTCAGATGAAGGTTCCAACGTCTTATCGCAATCTGCGTATGGATGTAGAACATCATACCGTTTATCGTGGCGAGGAGATGATTGCTCTGACTCGTCGTGAGTATGACCTCTTGGCTACTCTTATGGGAAGCAAGAAAGTCCTGACTCGTGAGCAGTTGTTGGAAAGTGTCTGGAAGTATGAAAGTGCGACCGAAACCAATATCGTGGATGTCTATATCCGTTATCTACGTAGCAAGCTTGATGTAAAAGGTCAAAAAAGCTACATTAAAACCGTTCGTGGTGTTGGTTACACCATGCAAGAATAGAGAGCAGTTGCGGTTATGTAACTGCTTTTTTTGAGGGAGTTCTCTATATATTGACATACAGTTGGGGCTTTGCTATAATCAGTTATGGAGGATACGTCTAATGAAAACAATAAAAAAATTGATGCAAATTGCATTAGCAGTCTTTTTCTTCGGTTTGCTAGCGACAAGTGCAGTATTGGCGGATGATGCTGATTCAGAAGGTTGGAAATTTGTCCAAGAAAATGGTAGAACCTACTACAAGAAGGGGGAACTCAAAGAGACGGACTGGCGAGTGATTGATGGGAAGACCTATTATTTTGATTATAATGGCGAAATGGTTGTTGGTTGGCAGTACATTCCAATGCCAGTTAAAGGATATACAATTGGTCCTTACCCTAATGGTATAAGATTAGAAGGTTCCCCAATGCCAGAATGGTACTACTTTGACAAAAATGGAGTGCTACAAGAGTTTGTTGGTTGGGAAGCATTAGAGGTTAAAACTAAAGACAGCGTTGGAAGAAAGCATGGGGAAAAACGTACAAATCCGGAAGATAAAGAAGAGAAGAGTTTTTACACGAACTATTACTTTAATCAAGATCATTCTTTAAAGACAGGTTGGCTTTATGACCAGTCTAACTGGTATTATCTAGCTAAAACAGAAATTAATGGAGAAGACTATATTGGTGGTGAAATACGTACAGGTTGGATAAATGATGGTTCAGCTTGGTACTATCTAGATCCAACAACTGGTATCATGCAAACTGGTTGGAAACAACTTGGCAATAAATGGTACTATCTCCGTTCATCAGGAGCTATGGCAATTGGTTGGTATCAAGATGGTTCAACTTGGTATTATTTAGATAATAAAAATGGTGATATGAAAACGGGCTGGCAATACCTTGGTAACAAGTGGTACTATCTCCGTTCATCAGGAGCTATGGCAACTGGTTGGTATCAAGATGGTTCAACTTGGTACTATCTAAATGCAAGTAATGGAGATATGAAGACAGGTTGGACAAAAGTAAATGGAAACTGGTATTATCTCAATTCAAATGGAGCAATGGTTACAGGTAGCCAAACTATCGATGGTAAAGTCTATAACTTTGCTTCATCTGGTGAGTGGATTTAATCTTGGAGGAGATACAAATGAAGCTTTTGAAAAAAATGATGCAAGTCGCACTAGCAACATTTTTCTTTGGTTTGCTAGCTACAAATACTGTATTTGCGGATACCACAGGTGGCCAATTTGTTGATAAGGATAATAGAAAATATTATGTAAAAGATGATCATAAAGCAATCTATTGGCATAAAATAGACGGTAAAACTTACTATTTTGGTGATAAAGGAGAAATGGTAGTTGGATGGCAATACGTAGAAATTCATGGAACAGGTTATCGTGATAATTTATTTAATAATCGTCCAGTCTTAGAAATTGGCCTTCAGGAGAAGTGGTACTATTTTGGACAAGATGGTGCTTTGCTAGAACAAACAGATAAACAGGTACTAGAGGCAAAAACGTCTGAAAATACAGGAAAAGTATACGGTGAACAATATGCTCCATCTGCTGAAAAGAGAACTTATTATTTTGATAATAATTATGCTGTAAAGACAGGTTGGACTTATGAAGACGGCAATTGGTATTATTTAAATAAGCTAGGAATTTCTGGCGATGATTCTTACAATCCACTACCAATTGGTGAAGTTGCTAAGGGTTGGACTCAAGATTTCCATGTTACTTTTGGCATTGATAGAAGCAAACCTGCTCCGTGGTATTACCTAGACCCAGAAACTGGTATCATGCAAACTGGTTGGAAACAACTTGGCAATAAGTGGTACTACCTCCGTTCATCAGGAGCTATGGCAACTGGCTGGTATCAAGAAGGTTCGACTTGGTATTATCTAGATGCTGAAAATGGTGATATGAAAACGGGCTGGCAATACCTTGGTAACAAGTGGTACTATCTCCGTTCATCAGGAGCTATGGCAACTGGTTGGTATCAAGATGGTTCAACTTGGTACTACCTAAATGCAAGTAATGGAGATATGAAGATAGGCTGGTTCCAGGTCAATGGCAAATGGTACTATGCTTACAACTCAGGTGCTTTGGCAGTGAATACGACCGTAGATGGCTATTCTGTCAACTATAATGGCGAATGGGTTCAATAATGAAAGAGGCGATTGTGAAGGAAACAATCGCTTTTTTTGTGAAAATATAATAAAATAGATAGGAGAGAATAAATACTTGTAGGAAAAAATAATACTCTTCGAAAATCAAATTCAAACCACGTCAGCGTCGCCTTACCGTATATATGTGACTGACTTCGTCAGTCTTATCTACAACCTCAAAACAGTGTTTTGAGCAACCTGCGGCTAGTTTCCTAGTTTGCTTTTTGATTTTCATTGAGTATGAGACGGCTTTTTCGTCTAGCAAAAGGAAAAAATGACAAAAAAAGTTGGTGTCGGTCAGGCACATAGTAAGATAATTTTAATAGGGGAGCATGCAGTCGTTTACGGTTATCCTGCTATTTCCTTGCCCCTTTTGGAGGTGGAGGTGACTTGTAAGGTAGTTCCTGCAGCGAGTCCTTGGCGTCTCTATGAGGAGGATACCTTGTCCATGGCAGTTTATGCTTCGCTGGAGTATTTGGATATCAAAGAAGCCTGCATTCGCTGTGAGATTGACTCGGCTATCCCTGAAAAACGGGGAATGGGTTCGTCAGCTGCTATCAGCATAGCGGCTATTCGTGCGGTTTTTGACTACTATGAGGCAGAACTGCCTCATGATGTATTAGAAATCTTGGTCAATCGGGCGGAGATGATTGCCCATATGAATCCAAGTGGTTTGGATGCCAAGACCTGTCTCAGTGACCAGCCTATTCGCTTTATTAAGAACGTAGGATTTACAGAGCTTGAGATGGATTTATCTGCCTATTTGGTGATTGCTGATACAGGCGTTTATGGCCATACTCGTGAAGCCATCCAAGTGGTTCAAAGCAAGGGGAAGGATGCCCTGCCGTTTTTGCATGCCCTGGGAGAATTGACCCAGCAAGCAGAAGAAGCGATTTCACAAAAAGATGCTGAAGGATTGGGACAAATCCTCAGTCAAGCGCATTTACATTTAAAAGAAATTGGTGTTAGTAGTCCTGAGTCAGATTCTTTGGTTGAAACGGCTCTTAGCCATGGTGCTCTGGGTTCCAAGATGAGCGGTGGTGGGCTAGGAGGCTGTATCATAGCCTTGGCAGCCGATTTGACACAAGCTCAAGAACTAGCAGAAAGATTAGAAGAGAAAGGAGCTGTTCAGACATGGATAGAGAGCCTGTAACAGTACGTTCCTACGCAAATATTGCTATTATCAAATATTGGGGAAAGAAAAAAGAAAAAGAGATGGTGCCTGCTACTAGCAGTATCTCTCTGACTTTGGAGAATATGTATACGGAGACGACCTTGTCGCCTTTACCAACGGATGCGACTGCTGATGCATTTTATATCAATGGTCAGTTACAAAATGAGGCAGAGCATGCCAAGATGAGCAAGATTATTGACCGCTACCGTCCAGATGGTGATGGCTTTGTTCGTATTGATACTCAAAACAATATGCCTACCGCAGCGGGCTTGTCTTCAAGTTCTAGTGGTTTATCCGCCTTAGTTAAGGCTTGCAATGCTTATTTCAAGCTTGGCTTGGATAGAAGTCAGTTGGCACAGGAGGCTAAGTTTGCCTCAGGTTCTTCCTCTCGGAGTTTTTATGGACCGCTAGGTGCCTGGGACAAGGATAGCGGGGAAATTTACCTTGTAGAGACAGACTTGAAACTAGCTATGATTATGTTGGTGCTAGAGGATAAGAAAAAACCAATCTCTAGCCGTGACGGGATGAAACTTTGTGTGGAAACCTCGACGACCTTTGATGACTGGGTGCGTCAGTCTGAGAAGGATTATCAGGATATGCTGCTTTATCTCAAAGAGAACGACTTTGCTAAGGTTGGGGAATTAACGGAGAAAAATGCCCTGGCTATGCACGCTACGACCAAAACAGCATCACCAGCCTTTTCTTATCTGACGGATGCAAGCTATGAAGCCATGGACTTTGTCCGCCAGCTTCGTGAACAAGGGGAAGCCTGCTACTTTACTATGGATGCAGGACCCAATGTCAAAGTCCTCTGTCAAGAGAAAGACTTGGAGCATTTGTCAGAAATCTTCGGTCAACGTTATCGCTTGATTGTGTCAAAAACAAAGGATTTGAGTCAAGATGATTGCTGTTAAAACTTGCGGGAAACTTTATTGGGCAGGTGAATATGCTATTTTAGAGCCCGGACAGTTGGCCTTGATAAAGGCCATTCCCATCTATATGAGGGGAGAGATTGCCTTTTCTGACAGCTACCGTATCTACTCAGATATGTTTGATTTCGCAGTTGATTTGACGCCAAATCCTGACTATAGCTTGATTCAAGAAACAATTGCTTTAGTGCAAGATTTCCTCGCTGATCGTGGGCAAACCTTGCGACCTTTTTCTTTGGAAATTCGAGGAAAAATGGAACGAGAAGGGAAAAAGTTTGGTTTAGGCTCTAGTGGCAGCGTCGTTGTCTTGGTTGTCAAGGCTCTGCTAGCTCTGTATAAGCTTTCGGTTGATCAGGAGCTCTTGTTCAAGCTGGCTAGCGCTGTCTTGCTCAAGCGCGGAGACAATGGTTCTATGGGGGACCTTGCCTGTATTGTGGCAGAGGATTTGGTTCTCTACCAGTCTTTTGATCGAAAGAAGATAGCTGCTTGGTTGGAAGAAGAAAACTTAGCGACTGTTTTAGAGCGTGATTGGGGCTTTTCAATCTCACACGTACAACCTGCCCTAGAATGTGATTTCCTAGTGGGATGGACCAAGGAAGTGGCTGTATCGAGTCACATGGTCCAGCAAATCAAGCAAAACATCAATCAGAATTTTTTAAGTTCCTCAAAAGAAACGGTGGTTTCTTTGGTAGAAGCCTTGAAACAGGGGAAATCAGAAAAACTTATCGAGCAAGTAGAAGTAGCCAGCCGGCTCTTAGAAGGCTTGAGCACAGATATTTACACACCTTCGCTCAGACAGTTGAAAGAAGCTAGTCAAGATTTGCCGGCTGTTGCCAAGAGTAGCGGCGCTGGTGGTGGTGACTGTGGCATTGCCTTGAGTTTTGGTGAGCAATCAACTGAAACCCTAAAAAACCGTTGGGCCGATCTGGGGATTGAGCTCTTATACCAAGAAAGGATAGGACATGACGACAAATCGTAAGGATGAGCACATCCGCTATGCCCTTGAGCAGCAAAGTTCCTATAATAGCTTTGATGAGGTGGAGTTGATTCATTCTTCCTTGCCTCTTTACGACCTGGATGAAGTCGATCTGTCGACAGAGTTTGCTGGTCGAAAATGGGACTTTCCTTTTTATATCAATGCTATGACGGGTGGAAGCGATAAGGGAAGAGAAATCAATCAAAAGCTGGCTCAGGTGGCGGAAGCCTGTGGTATTTTATTTGTAACGGGTTCTTATAGCGCAGCCCTCAAAGATCCAGCAGATGACTCTTTTTCTGTCAAGTCTGATCATCCAAATCTCCTTCTTGGAACCAATATTGGATTGGACAAGCCTGTCGAGTCAGGTCTTCAGACTGTAGAAGAGATGAATCCTGTTCTCTTGCAAGTGCATGTCAATGTTATGCAGGAATTGCTCATGCCTGAGGGAGAAAGGAAGTTCAGAAGCTGGCAATCGCATCTAGCAGACTATAGCAAGCAAATCCCTGTTCCGATTGTCCTCAAGGAAGTGGGCTTTGGAATGGATGTGAAGACCATTGAAAGAGCCTATGAACTAGGGGTTCGAACTGTTGACCTATCAGGTCGTGGCGGTACCAGCTTTGCCTATATCGAAAACCGTCGCAGTGGTCAACGTGACTACCTCAATCAATGGGGCCAGTCTACCATGCAAGCTCTTCTCAATGCCCAAGACTGGAAAGACAAGGTCGAACTCTTGGTTAGTGGAGGGGTTCGGAATCCGCTGGATATGATTAAGTGTTTGGTCTTTGGAGCCAAGGCTGTAGGGCTGTCACGAACCGTTCTGGAATTGGTTGAAACCTATTCAGTTGAAGAAGTGATTGGCATTGTCCAAGGCTGGAAAGACGATCTGCGTTTGATTATGTGTGCCCTTAATTGTGCCACCATAGCAGATCTGCAAAAAGTAGACTATCTTCTCTATGGAAAATTAAAAGAAGCAAATGATCAGATGAAAAAGGCGTAACCACCGCCTTTTTTCCATCCTCAGACCGAGGTGACTTTTTTGAATTGTGATAAAATAGAAGGGAGAGGATGAACCTATGAGAAAATTTAAAATCTTTTTATTTATCGAAGCCTGTCTTTTGACGGGAGCTCTGATTTTGATGGTTTCAGAGCATTTTTCGCGTTTTCTGCTGATTCTATTCCTCTTTTTGCTTTTGATTCGCTATTACACTGGTAAAGAGGGCAATAATCTTCTTTTAGTGGTAGCAAGCATTCTCTTCTTTTTCATCGTCATGCTCAATCCTTTTGTGATTCTAGCTATTTTTGTTGCGGTTATCTATAGCCTCTTTCTACTTTATCCGATGATGAACCAAGAAAAAGAGCAGACCAATTTGGTTTTTGAAGAGGTGGTTACGGTTAAGAAGGAGAAAAATCGTTGGTTTGGAAATCTTCATCATTTTTCAAGCTACCAGACTTGCCAGTTTGATGATATCAATCTCTTTCGCCTCATGGGCAAGGATACAATTCATCTAGAGAGGGTCATTCTAACCAATCATGACAATGTCATTATTCTCAGAAAGATGATAGGCACGACCAAAATCATTGTGCCTGTAGATGTGGAAGTCAGTCTCAGCGTTAACTGTCTCTATGGTGATTTGACTTTTTTCAACCAGCCCAAGCGACCCCTCCGAAATGAACACTATCATCAAGAAACAAGAGACTACCTTAAGAGTAACAAGAGTGTCAAGATTTTCTTGACCACTATGATTGGAGATGTTGAGGTGGTTAGAGGATGAAAAAACAAGCCTATGTAATCATTGCTCTCACCTCCTTTATGTTTGTCTTATTTTTCTCTCACAGCTTAATGGACATCCTTGACTTTGACTGGTCTATTTTCTTGCATGATGTCGAAAAAACAGAAAAATTTGTCTTTTTGTTGTTGGTATTCAGCTTGTCCATGACCTGTCTTTTAGCCCTGTTTTGGCGAGGTGTGGAAGAGCTTTCTCTAAGAAAAATGCAGGCTAATCTTAAGCGTTTGTTGGCAGGGCAAGAAGTGGTTCAGGTTGCAGATCCAGATTTGGATGCCAGCTTTAAGTCCTTATCTGGCAAACTTAACCTCTTGACAGAAGCACTTCAAAAGGCTGAAAATCACAGTCTTGCTCAGGAAGAGGAAATCATCGAGAAAGAACGGAAGCGGATTGCTCGGGATTTGCACGATACAGTCAGTCAGGAGTTGTTTGCGGCCCACATGATTTTGTCAGGCGTCAGTCAGCAGGCTTTGAAATTGGATAGAGAAAAGATGCAGATCCAGTTGCAGAGTGTTACAGCCATCCTTGAAACAGCCCAGAAGGATTTGCGGGTCTTGCTCTTGCATTTGCGACCAGTTGAATTGGAACAGAAGAGCTTGATTGAAGGGATTCAAATTCTCCTAAAAGAGCTTGAGGACAAGAGCGATCTCAAGGTTAGTTTCAAGCAAAATGTGACGAAATTGCCCAAGAAAATCGAGGAGCATATCTTCCGCATCTTGCAGGAGTTGATCAGCAATACCCTCCGCCATGCCCAGGCCTCTTGTTTGGATGTCTATCTCTATCAGACGGATGTTGAATTGCAGCTGAAGGTGGTGGATAATGGGATTGGTTTCCAGTTGGGGAGCTTAGACGACTTGAGTTATGGACTTCGTAATATCAAGGAGCGGGTCGAAGATATGGCAGGGACGGTTCAGTTATTAACAGCTCCCAAGCAAGGACTGGCAGTTGATATCCGTATTCCCTTGTTAGGTAAGGAATCATAAAGGAGTAGAGATGAAAATTTTACTAGTAGATGACCATGAAATGGTCCGATTGGGCTTGAAAAGTTACTTTGACCTCCAAGACGATGTAGAAGTTGTGGGCGAGGCGGCAAACGGGTCTCAAGGTATTGACTTGGCCTTGAAACTGCGTCCAGATGTCATTGTCATGGATATCGTTATGCCTGAGATAAATGGAATTGATGCGACCTTGGCTATCCTCAAAGAATGGCCTGAAGCCAAGATTTTGATTGTGAGCTCTTATTTGGACAATGAAAAAATCATGCCCGTCTTAGATGCAGGTGCTCGTGGCTATATGCTTAAGACTTCTAGTGCCGACGAACTGCTCCATGCTGTCCGTAAGGTGGCTGCTGGGGAGTTGGCCATTGAGCAAGAGGTCAGCAAAAAAGTCGAATACCACCGCAATCACATAGAACTACATGAGGACCTGACTGCGCGTGAGCGAGATGTTCTCCAACTCATCGCCAAGGGCTACGAAAATCAGCGTATCGCAGATGAACTTTTTATCTCTCTCAAGACGGTCAAGACCCATGTGTCCAATATCCTAGCCAAACTTGAAGTCAGCGATCGTACCCAGGCTGCAGTCTATGCCTTTCAGCACCACTTGGTGGGGCATGAGGAGTTTTAGATGAGTCTAACAGATTTACTTGTTGAGCTAGAAGCAGCAAGAGATTCAAAAAATGCAGGGCCCATGGAAGCCTATATGCGCCATCAATTTTTCTTCCTAGGCGTTGCGGCTCCTGAAAGAAATGCACTCTATAAAAAATACTTTCCAAAAGCGAAAAAAACAAAGATTATCGACTGGAATTTTGTAGATACTTGCTGGAGAAAGGAGCCTAGAGAATACCAATATGTGGCTGCTAATTATTTGAAAGCAATGCAGTCTTATCTAACGGAGAACGATTTACCTAAGCTTGAGCGGTTAGTCGTCACAAAATCCTGGTGGGATACCGTAGATATCCTAGATCGAGTAGTAGGGAGTTTGGTGTATGACCACCCTGAACTAGAAGAAATAATCTTAAAATGGAGCCTATCAGATAATATCTGGCTGAGACGTGTCGCTATTGACCACCAGTTGTTAAGAAAAGAGAAGACCAATGTTCAATTAATGGAAAAGATTCTGCTTCATAATTTGAACCAAACAGAATTCTTTATCAATAAAGCCATTGGCTGGGCTCTAAGAGACTACTCCAAAACCAATCCAACTTGGGTAGCAGTCTTCATTGAGAAAAATAAGGAAAGAATGGCTGACCTTAGTATCAAAGAAGCGAGCAAGTACCTCTAGCATCATTGAAAAGCGCATTCATTACTTGAAAAAAGTCGCTCATTTATGTTATAATAGACTGTATTTAAAAAATTTTAAGGAGAAATGACAGAATGTCTGTATCATTTGAAAACAAAGAAACAAACCGTGGTGTCTTGACTTTTACTATCTCTCAAGACCAAATCAAACCAGAATTGGACCGTGTCTTCAACTCAGTGAAGAAATCTCTTAATGTTCCAGGTTTCCGTAAAGGTCACCTTCCACGTCCTATCTTCGACAAAAAATTTGGTGAAGAGTCACTTTACCAAGACGTTATGAACGCTCTTTTGCCAAACGCTTATGAAGCAGCTGTAAAAGAAGCTGGTCTTGAAGTCGTTGCTCAACCAAAAATTGACGTAACTTCAATGGAAAAAGGTCAAGACTGGGTTATCACAGCTGAAGTCGTGACAAAACCTGAAGTTAAATTGGGTGACTACAAAAACCTTGAAGTATCAGTAGATGTAGAAAAAGAAGTAACAGATGCTGACGTTGAAGAGCGTATCGAACGCGAACGCAACAACTTGGCTGAATTGGTTATCAAGGAAGCTGCTGCTGAAAACGGCGATACTGTTGTGATTGACTTCGTTGGTTCTATTGATGGTGTTGAATTTGACGGCGGAAAAGGTGAAAACTTCTCACTTGGACTTGGTTCAGGTCAATTCATCCCTGGTTTCGAAGACCAATTGGTAGGTCACTCAGCTGGTGAAACTGTTGATGTTATCGTAACATTCCCAGAAGACTACCAAGCAGAAGACCTTGCAGGTAAAGAAGCTAAATTCGTAACAACTATCCACGAAGTAAAAGCTAAAGAAGTTCCAGCTCTTGACGATGAGCTTGCAAAAGACATCGACGAAGAAGTTGAAACACTTGCTGAATTGAAAGAAAAATACCGCAAGGAATTGGCTGCTGCTAAAGAAGAAGCTTACAAAGATGCCGTTGAAGGTGCAGCAATCGATAAAGCTGTAGAAAACGCTGAAATCGTAGAACTTCCAGAAGAAATGATTCACGAAGAAGTTCACCGTTCAGTAAACGAATTCCTTGGAAACTTGCAACGTCAAGGTATCAACCCTGATATGTACTTCCAAATCACTGGAACTACTCAAGAAGATCTTCACAAACAATACGAGGGAGAAGCTGAGTCACGAACTAAGACTAACCTTGTTATCGAAGCAGTTGCCAAAGCTGAAGGATTTGATGCTTCAGAAGAAGAAATCCAAAAAGAAATCGAGCAATTGGCAACAGACTACAACATGGAAGTTGCTCAAGTACAAAGCTTGCTTTCAGCTGATATGTTAAAACACGACATCACAATCAAAAAAGCTGTTGAATTGATTACAAGCACAGCAACAGTTAAATAATCTAATACTCTTCGAAAATCAAATTCAAACCACGTCAGCGTCGCCTTACCGTACTCAAGTACAGCTTACGGCTAGCTTCCTAGTTTGCTCTTTGATTTTCATTGAGTATTTATAAACAAAAATCCCACCTGAATTGGTGGGTTTTCTTGTGCACTATTTTCCAAAAATCTCTTTGAGGTCTGCGTCAGTAATCCCAATCATGGCCGGGATGCTGTCCCAGTTTTCTTCTGTCAGGATGTAGGATTGTTCAGAGTCACTTGATGTGGCAGTTTCAGAGATAGATTGTTGCTTTTCTTCAACATTCTCCAATAAATCACTGAAACGTTCAATCAGATAGGTTTTTCGGGCAGTTCCGATATGTTGGGTAGCATAGTCGAAGGCCTGTAATTCGCCTAGTAAGATAAGCTTGCTTTTGGCGCGTGTAATGGCTGTATAGATGAGATTGCGCTCCAGCATGCGCCTGCTAGCACTGGTAATCGGTAGGATGACAACAGGAAACTCGCTTCCCTGGGACTTATGGATACTCATGGCATAGGCCAGGCGAATCTTGTACCATTCGTTACGTGGGTAAGAGACCTCGTTGCCATCAAAATCAATGACAATCTCGTCTTGTTTCGATTCGGTATATTTACCAGGAATCAGGTCTGTGATGGCTCCTAAATCTCCATTAAAGACATTGATTTCAGCATCGTTGACCAAATGAATGACCTTATCCCCCTTACGATAGTGGCACTGGGGAGCTTCAAAACTGAGTTGGTCTTTTTGTGGTGGATTGAGCAGGTCTTGCATGAGTTGGTTGATGGAATCAATCCCTGCAGTCCCTCGGTACATGGGAGCCAGAACCTGAATATCACGAGCAGGGGTACCACTTCTAAGGGCAGCGCCTAAAATCTTTTCAATAGTAGCAGGGATATGACCACTAGCGATTTCAAAGTAGGAACGGTCTGCTTTTTTCTGGGTGAAATCAGCTGGCAAGATACCCTGTCGAATCTGACTAGCTAGGGTGACGATGGTTGATTCTTCGCTTTGTCGATAAATTTTTTCCAAGCGAGTCTGAGGAATCAAGGGAATATGAAGCAGATCCGCTAGAACCTGTCCAGGGCTGACAGAAGGCAACTGGTCGCTGTCACCCACTATGAGGATCTTGCTGTTAGAAGAGATGTTGGAGAAGAGTTGGTTGGCCAGCCAAGTATCAACCATAGAAAATTCATCCACGATAATAAAGTCGGCATCCAGATAATCTTCCAGATGGCTGGTGTCATCGTCGCCTGTCATTCCCAAGTGACGGTGTATGGTCGCGCTAGGCAAACCTGTCAATTCATTCATGCGTCGAGCGGCTCGTCCAGTTGGAGCAGCAAGAAGAATCGGCAAATTGCTTTTTTTCCTGAGGTCAAGCCCTTCTAAAAGGGCATAAACAGCGATAATCCCATTGATAACCGTTGTCTTACCAGTACCAGGTCCACCTGTTAGGATAAAGACTTTATTCTGGATAGCATCGCAGATAGCTTGTTTTTGAATGCTATCATAGTGGATTCCCAGATCTTCCTCGACAGTAGTGATATGTTTTTGAATGGTTTCCATATCTGGGCTCTTTTGTTCTCTTTTTTCAAGGATACGAACCAAGTGACTGCGGATGCCTTCCTCAGCGAAAAAGAGGCTGTTGTCAAAAATCTTGGTATCAATCTGCTGAACCTTGTCTTCTTCGATCAGGTAGGAGAGCTCTTGGGCCACTTGGCTGGGATCCAGTTCAACGGGGCGGGAAGACTCAAGGAGGGTAAGGGTTTGTTCTAGTAAATCCCGTGCTTCAACATAGGTATCCCCTGTTTCCATACAGGCCTGAAAAAGACTGTGAACTAGACCGGCGCGGAAGCGTTCAGGAGCCTGACTTTCGATGCCTAGTTCCTCTGCTAATTGGTCAGCAATGGTAAATCCCAAGCCCTTGATATCCTCAACCAGCTGGTAGGGATAATTTTCAACCACATCAAGGGTTTCTTCCTTGTAAAAGTCTTGAATCTGAAAGGCTAATTTATTGGGAATACCGTAGTTAGCAAGTTTGGCCAAAACCATCTCGGTTCCGTAGTTGAGACGGAGGGTGGAGACGAAAGCCTCGCGATTTTTGGCAGAGAGTCCTGCGATGCCTTCTAACTTTTCTGGGTGTTGCAGAATTTCGTCAATGGTATTTTCGCCATAGGTATCCACAATTTTCTGAGCAGTCTTGAGACCAATCCCCTTGAAATGGCTACTTGAAAAGTACTTAACCAAGCCCTTGCTAGTTGGTTTTGCGCGTTCATATCGGCTGATTTGCAGTTGCTTCCCATACTTGGAGTGCTGGACAATTTGTCCCCAAAAAGTATAGTCTTCTCCCTCAATCACATCAGCCATGGTGCCCGTGACAATGATTTCAAAATCATCAAAATCCTCTGCGTCTGTATCGTCGATTTCTAGGAGAAGGATGCGATAAAAATTGCTGGGATTTTCAAAAATAATCCGTTCAATGGTTCCTGAAAAATAAACTTCCATAAGATTCCTTTGCATAAATAGGTGAGAGTTAATACTCTTCGAAAATCTCTTCAAACCACGTCAGCTTCGCCTTGCCGTATATATGTTACTGACTTCGTCAGTTCTATCTACAACCTCAAAGCAGTGCTTTGAGCAACCTGCGGCTAGCTTCCTAGTTTGCTCTTTGATTTTCATTGAGTATAACTTTGTTTCTATCTTAATCAAACTGGGTAGTGAATAATTATCGTCTCACGATAGAAGAAGAGGCTGAGATTGCTGATTCTCGGCCTCTTAGGTCTCTTAAAATGTTCCGATACGGGTGATTGGCCAGAAGCGGAATTTAGCTTCCCCTGTGATATCTTTTGCTTTAAAAGTACCTACGTGACGACTGTCACTTGAAACCAAGCGGTCATCTCCGAGGAGAAGGTATTCTCCTTCTGGGACAGTAAAGCTAAAGTTGGTGTTGTAATTGACATCAACTGTGAAGGCTTGGGCTTTTTCAGCAATACTTCTAAAGAAAGTTCCTTTATTTCCTTCAAACCCCTTGCCTGAATAGGTGCTTTGGAGTTTGTCATCCTTGAAGCGTTTGATGTAGTCAGCTAGGTAAGGTTCATCTGTCTCTTTGTCATTGATGTAAAGTTTATCGTTTTCGTAACGGATGGTGTCGCCAGGCATTCCGATGACACGTTTGACGATGTCCTTATTTCCATCTTCCTCATGGGCAACCACGATATCAAATCGGTCAATAGGTAGGTGTTTGACAACAAAGAGGATTTCGCCATCCGCTAGGGTAGGATCCATGGAATGCCCTTCTACGCGAACATTGCTCCAAAAAAAGATACGACTTAAAGCTAGTAATGACAGAATTAGGAGGAACAATCCCCACTCTTTTAAGAAATTTTTAAATGAATTCATAACTTACCTTTCTAAGCGTTTTTTCGCTTTTTCAGTATTTTTAAAGTGCAGTTTGGCACAGAAGTTAAGTCCCTGCATTCCATAGGCTTGCAAAATCTGGCTAGCAACCTTATCAGAAGCCGTTCCAGCTCCACTTGGAAGTTGATAGCCCAGCTCTCGTCCTAGATTTTCAAGATTTTCCAGAAAGAGATCACGCGCAATGATAGAAGAAACTGCTACAGCCAAGTATTTGCCTTCAGCCTTTTCTTCTAAGCTAATAGGATTGCTGAAACGATTGGCCTCTTGTGCCAAGTACTTGTCATAATTTTTAGCACTGGTAAAGGCATCAATCACAATTTTCTCAGGCTGAATGCCTTTTTGAAGAAGGAGATAGATAGCCTGGTTATGGAGGGCGACCTTAACCGAAACAGCGTTGTAGCGGTCTCCGATGACCTCGTTGTACTTGCTGGGTGAGAGAAGCAGTGCCTGGTGCTGGATTTTTTCTTTGAGGATAGGGGCAATCTGACGGATCTTTTGGTCGGTAAGAGTTTTAGAATCTCCCACACCGAGTTTTCGCAAGAAGTCATGCTGGTCAGGTGTGACAAAGGAAGCAACAACTGCAAGCCCACCAAAGTAGGAACCATTTCCAACCTCATCTGTCCCAATTAAAGGGAAATTTTGTCCCCTGTTTTCCTCTACAACTTGATAGCCAAAGAAACTAGCATATTTCTCAGCTCCTTCTCCTTGAAGCAAGACCTTTCCAGAAGTATAGATAGAAACCGTTGCTTGAGGTAGTTTCAAAAAGTAGCGGATATAGGGATTCTTGCTGGGAGCCAGACTGGTTTGATAGTGTTCAAGAAAAGCCTGAATCTCCTTTTCACTTGGTGTGAGTGTTATACTTGCCATAGTTTCTATTGTACCATAAAAGCAGGTAAATTTGTAAAAACTGACAAAATTAGCGAATTTTGGTATAATATCGTGAGGTGAATTTTATGGCAAATCTAAATCGATTCAAATTTACATTCGGGAAAAAATCATTAACCTTGACAAGCGAGCATGATAATCTCTTTATGGAGGAAATCGCTAAGGTTGCGACAGAAAAATACCAAGCAATTAAAGAACAAATGCCTAGCGCAGACGATGAAACCATCGCTCTTTTGTTGGCAGTCAACTGTTTATCAACTCAGCTCAGCCGTGAGATTGAATTTGATGATAAGGAGCAAGAATTAAAAGAACTCCGTCACAAGCTTGTGACTTGCAAGCAAGAACAGAGCAAGATTGAGGATTCCTTATGATTTCACTCCTTCTTCTATTGGTCTTGGCTTGGGGATTTTATATCGGCTATCGGAGAGGCCTGCTCTTACAGGTTTATTACCTGATTTCAGCCATGGCATCTGCTTTTGTGGCTGGCCAGTTTTACAAGGGGCTTGGAGAACAGTTTCATTTATTGCTACCTTATGCAAATCCGCAGGCAGGTCAGGGAACTTTCTTTTTCCCATCGGATCAACTCTTTCAGTTGGATAAGGTCTTTTACGCAGGGATCGGCTACTTGCTGGTATTTGGGATAGTCTATAGTATCGGTCGTTTACTTGGTCTCCTTTTGCACTTACTTCCTAGTAAAAAACTGGGTGGTAAGTTGTTCCAAGTTTCAGCAGGGATCTTGTCCATGTTGGTGACCTTATTTGTCTTGCAAATGACCTTGACAATCTTGGCGACCATCCCCATGGCGGCTGTACAAAATCCTCTTGAAAAGAGTATCGTCGCAAAACACATCATCCAGAGCATACCGGTAACAACCAGTTGGCTCAAACAAATCTGGGTGACAAATTTAATCGGATAAAAAGGGCAGGAATTTTCCTAGCCCTTTGTTTACAGATTTGACTCGAATCTATCAGAATGTAAAAAGCTACCACACCTAGATATTCAAAGATAAGGAAATAAAGATGAATAAGAAAATATTAGAAACATTAGAGTTCAATAAGGTCAAGGCCTTGTTTGAGCCCCATTTGTTGACCGAGCAGGGCTTGGAGCAATTGAGACAGCTGGCTCCAACTGCCAAAGTAGATAAAATCAAACAGGCTTTTGCTGAGATGAAGGAAATGCAGGCTCTCTTTGTCGAGCAACCGCATTTTACCATTCTTGCAACTAAAGAAATCGCAGGAGTTTGCAAGCGGTTGGAGATGGGGGCGGATCTCAATATCGAGGAGTTCCTCCTCTTGAAGCGCGTGCTTCTTGCTAGCCGAGAACTGCAAAGTTTTTATTCTAATCTGGAAAATGTCAGCTTGGAAGAATTAGCCCTATGGTTTGAGAAATTACACGATTTTCCGCAATTACAAGGAAATCTACAAGCCTTTAATGATGCAGGTTTTATTGAAAATTTTGCCAGTGAAGAATTGGCACGAATCCGTCGAAAAATCCATGATAGCGAGAGTCAGGTACGCGATGTCTTGCAAGATTTGCTCAAGCAAAAAGCGCAGATGTTGACAGAAGGAATCGTTGCCAGCAGAAATGGCCGTCAGGTTTTACCTGTCAAAAACACCTACCGCAATAAGATTGCTGGTGTCGTTCATGATATTTCTGCTAGTGGAAATACCGTCTATATCGAACCCCGTGAGGTGGTCAAACTGAGTGAAGAAATTGCTAGTTTGCGAGCAGATGAGCGCTATGAAATGCTTCGTATTCTCCAAGAAATTTCTGAGCGTGTTCGCCCTCATGCGGCTGAGATTGCCAATGATGCTTGGATTATCGGCCATCTGGACTTGATTCGTGCCAAGGTTCGCTTTATCCAAGAAAGACAAGCAGTCGTACCTCAGCTGTCAGAAAATCAAGAGATTCAACTGCTCCATGTCTGTCATCCTCTGGTCAAAAATGCCGTAGCAAATGATGTCCACTTTGGACAAGATTTAACAGCCATTGTCATTACAGGTCCCAATACAGGTGGGAAGACCATCATGCTTAAAACTCTGGGATTGACGCAGGTCATGGCCCAGTCTGGTTTGCCGATTTTAGCAGATAAGGGAAGTCGTGTTGGTATTTTTGAAGAAATCTTTGCCGATATTGGCGATGAGCAGTCTATTGAACAGAGCTTGTCTACCTTCTCTAGCCACATGACCAATATTGTGGATATTCTTGGCAAGGTCAACCAACATTCACTCTTACTCTTGGATGAGTTGGGGGCTGGTACAGATCCCCAAGAGGGAGCCGCCCTTGCCATGGCTATTCTGGAGGATCTTCGCCTGCGTCAGGTCAAGACTATGGCGACGACCCACTATCCAGAACTCAAGGCCTACGGTATTGAGACAGCCTTTGTGCAAAATGCCAGCATGGAGTTTGATACTGCAACTCTTCGCCCGACCTATCGCTTTATGCAGGGTGTTCCTGGCCGAAGCAATGCCTTTGAAATTGCTAAACGTCTAGGCCTATCTGAAGTTATCGTGGGGGATGCCAGTCAGCAGGTCGATCAGGACAATGATGTCAACCGAATCATTGAACAACTGGAAGAGCAGACGCTAGAGAGCCGCAAACGCTTGGACAATATCCGTGAGGTGGAGCAAGAAAATCTCAAGATGAACCGTGCTCTCAAAAAACTTTACAACGAGCTTAATCGTGAAAAGGAAACCGAGCTTAACAAGGCGCGTGAACAGGCTGCTGAGATTGTGGACATGGCCCTAAGTGAAAGTGACCAGATTCTCAAAAATCTCCACAGTAAATCCCAACTCAAACCCCACGAAATTATTGAAGCAAAGGCCAAGTTGAAAAAATTGGCTCCTGAAAAAGTAGATTTGTCTAAAAATAAAGTTCTTCAAAAGGCCAAGAAAAAACGTGCTCCAAAGGTGGGAGATGATATCGTGGTTCTCAGTTATGGACAGCGTGGTACCCTGACCAGTCAACTCAAAGATGGCCGCTGGGAAGCCCAAGTCGGCTTGATTAAGATGACCTTAGAAGAGAAAGAATTTGACCTTGTTCAAGCCCAGCAAGAAAAGCAAGTCAAGAAGAAACAGGTCAATGTCGTGAAACGAACTTCTGGTCGAGGACCTCAAGCCAGACTGGACCTTCGAGGCAAACGTTATGAAGAGGCCATGAATGAGCTAGATGCCTTTATCGACCAAGCCTTGCTTAATAATATGGCTCAAGTAGATATCATCCATGGTATCGGAACAGGTGTCATCCGTGAAGGTGTCACCAAATACCTACAAAGAAACAAGCATGTCAAGAGTTTCGGCTATGCCCCACAAAATGCTGGAGGCAGTGGCGCGACTATTGTCACTTTTAAAGGATAGCAGTATTCTGGGCTTTATAAAGTAAAAACTGTTGAACTAATTTTTACTAATAAACACATTGACAAAAGCCAACATTTTTTGTAAAATAAGAATCAATTAAATACCAACACCGAATGAAGTTTAATAGAAGTGGCGAATCGTTTGATTTTCCATGACTGTAAATGGACGGAACTCTGGAGAGACCGTAAAGGCACCGAAGGGGCAAGGCAGGCAACTGCTCAAACTCTCAGGTAAAAGGACAGAGCTAGGATAGACCGCTTTTTAGCATTTATCTAAGCATTCCAGAGTACATGTATCTTGCATGTGCTCTTTCTTTTGGGGTTGAAAAGATAGGAGAAGGAAATGTTAGAATTGCTTAAATCAATCGATGCTTTTGCTTGGGGCCCACCCCTCTTGATTCTCTTGGTCGGGACAGGGATTTACCTAACTGCTCGTCTAGGACTTTTGCAGGTTTTGCGTCTGCCCAAGGCCTTCCAGCTTATTTTTACCAAGGATAAGGGACATGGTGATGTATCCAGTTTTGCGGCCTTGTGTACAGCACTCGCAGCGACAGTTGGTACGGGAAATATTATTGGGGTGGCGACAGCTATCAAGGTAGGTGGCCCAGGGGCTCTCTTTTGGATGTGGATGGCGGCTTTCTTTGGAATGGCAACCAAATATGCGGAAGGTTTATTAGCTATTAAATACAGAACTAAAGATGATAACGGTGCTGTTGCAGGAGGTCCCATGCACTATATACTTTTGGGTATGGGAGAAAAGTGGCGTCCCCTTGCGATCTTCTTTGCCCTGGCAGGTGTGCTAGTAGCTTTATTGGGAATCGGGACCTTTACCCAAGTCAACTCGATTACAGAGTCTATCCAAAATACGACGACTATTTCGCCAGCTATCACAGCTCTTGTTTTGTCTGTCTTAGTAGCGATTACCGTTTTTGGCGGACTAAAGTCCATTTCTAAGGTTTCGACTACTGTTGTTCCTTTTATGGCTATCATCTATATTTTAGGAACTCTTACAGTTATTTTCTTTAATATTGGAAAAATTCCTGCCACAATCGCTTTAATCTTGACATCGGCTTTTAGTCCAGTTGCTGCGGTGGGTGGTTTTGCTGGGGCTAGCATTCGAATGGCTATTCAAAATGGTGTAGCGCGAGGTGTTTTCTCGAACGAATCTGGTTTGGGTTCTGCTCCCATTGCAGCTGCTGCGGCTAAGACAAATGAACCGGTAGAGCAAGGTTTGATTTCCATGACAGGAACCTTTATTGATACCCTCATTATCTGTACCTTGACTGGTTTAACCATCTTGGTAACTGGTGTTTGGAGTGGTGACTTGAATGGAGTTGCCTTGACTCAGTCAGCCTTCTCAACAGTCTTTTCACATTTTGGCCCTGCCCTCTTGACCATCTTCCTTGTACTCTTTGCCTTTACGACGATTCTAGGTTGGAACTATTACGGGGAACGTTGTTTCGAGTTCCTCTTCGGGGTTCGCTTTATCTGGCTCTACCGTGTGGTCTTTGTACTCATGGTCTTGTTGGGAGGATTTATCGAGTTGGATATGGTTTGGATTATCGCAGATATCGTGAATGCCTTAATGGCTCTACCAAACTTGATTGCTCTCTTAGTTTTATCGCCAGTCGTTATTGCTGAGACTAAAAAGTATTTTGACAAATAATGAAATCACACCTCGCGTGTGATTTTTTTGCTTTCATAAAAAATTTCTATCAGTGTAATTTAAAATATATATTATACAGGGTATAGAATCTGTGATAGACTAGGTTTCAACAAAATGAAAAGAGGTTTTATGATGACAACATTTACAATCCATACAGTAGAATCAGCACCAGCAGAAGTGAAAGAAGTTCTTGAAACAGTAGAAAAAGATAACAATGGCTATATTCCTAACCTAATCGGTCTCTTGGCGAATGCACCGACTGCTTTAGAGGCTTACCGTACTGTCGGAGCTATCAACCGTCGCAACAGCCTGACACCCGTTGAGCGTGAAGTGGTGCAAATCACGGCAGCTGTGACCAATGGTTGTGCCTTCTGCGTCGCAGGTCACACAGCCTTTTCCATCAAACAAATCCAGATGAATGATGACCTTCTTCAAGCCCTCCGCAATCGGACTCCAATTGAAACAGATCCTAAATTGGACACCTTAGCTAAGTTTACCTTGGCAGTTATCAATACCAAGGGTCGTGTAGGAGATGAAGCCTTGGCTGAGTTTTTAGAAGCTGGTTACACCCAACAAAATGCCTTGGATGTGGTTCTTGGTGTCAGCCTAGCAAGTCTCTGTAACTATGCCAACAATCTAGCTAATACACCAATTAATCCAGAATTGCAACCTTATGCCTAGAAGGAGGAAAGACTATGGGATTTTTTTCAGAAGAATTTTTGAGCTGGTTAGACCAGCATGCTGATGAAATCGACAAGCAGTCTTGTCAAGCTGGAGAGCAGCTGATTGAGAAAATTGCAGCAGAGGGAGCCTTTCGTGTGGGGATTCCTGCATCTCTTGGAGGTTCAGGAGGAAGTGATCAAGATGTCATTGATATCCTTGCAGAGCTTGCACAACATTCCTTAACAGCCTCTTTTATTTCATGGGGACAACGCACTTTAATTGATAATATTCTCCATACAGATAACTCCTATTTTAAGGAAACCTATCTGGAAAAACTCTTGTCTGGAGAATATGCAGGTGCTACTGCCTTGTCCAATGCTGTCAAATATCTATCTGACCTAGAGGAACTGAATGTTCGCGTTCTTGAAGAAAATGGACAATTGTATCTAAAAGGAAGACTGCCATGGGTAACTAATGCTCGAAGAAATCGATTTTTAACTATTTTTGTGGCAGGTTTTACAGATGATCCAAGTACAAGTTATGTGGTGGCTGTACCATCAGATGCAGAGAATTTTAGTCGTTCTGAAGACTTAGAATTTGTTTCTCTTCAAGGAGGAAACACGGCTGCTCTGACTTTTAATAAGGTCCTTTTGAAAGAGGAATGGATTTTATCAAAAGATGCTCACCAATTTTTGGCACAAAATCGTCCAGTTTTTTTAGGCTACCAATTTGGTCTAGCTTTTGGTTTAGCTGAACGTTCTCTATCAGAAGTAGAAAAAGAATTGGGGAAACGCAGTGTATTGACAGATGAGTGGAAGCATCAGGTAGAACAGTTAGATGCTATTCGTCGAGAGCTTTATCGAGGTTTGTCTGACAGGTCTTATTTTGTTACCAATCCGCGTGAACTCTTTCAGTTAAGAATAGACATTGTGGATGTTGTTGCTCAGAGTCTTCTATTAGAGTTACAAGCAGGTGGAGGTAGAGGCTACTTTAGCAAATCAACATCTGGATTTATCCGTAGATGGAACGAAGGAGCTTTTCTTCCAATTGTTTCTCCAAGTGCTGTTCAGTTGCGTCATATCTTAGCAACGAGTTAAAAAATAGTGGAATAAAAACGAAGCTTGAATTTTCAACTTCGTTTTTTATTCCCTCATTTAAGCGCTTTTATGCTATACTGAAACTAATATGATTATTGGAGGTTAGGATGAAAAAACTCCCTTTGGTATTTTCTGGTTGTTTGCTAGGTTTGGCAGGAGCTGGAAATCTCGTTTTAGATACGTTGCCGGTTCTGTCCCATCTTTTTAGTCTGACAGGTTTGGTTTTATGGATTTACTTTCTAATTCTTCATCTCTTTAATTGGAAAGAAACCAAGCAAGAATTGACCAAGCCTCCTCTTTTGTCAGGAATGGCCACCTTTCCCATGGCTGGGATGATTTTATCGACTTATGTCTTTAGAGTCTTTCCTCATTTCCCTTTGGTTGCTCAAGGGCTCTGGTGGTTTTCATTTCTCTTGGATGTAGCCCTGATTGCTGGTTTCACCATCAAGTTTGCCTATCCGGGGCGGAGGGTTCATGCGACTCCAAGCTGGACGGTTCTCTATGTGGGGATAGCAGTGGCAGCCTTGACTTATCCTCTGGTAGGCATCATCGAAATTGCCTATGCGACCTTGAGTTTTGGGTTTCTCCTAACCTTCTATCTCTACCCGCTTATTTATAGCGATTTAAAGAAACATCCGCTCCCACTAGCCATGCTTGGACAAGAAGGGATCTACTGTGCTCCTTTTTCTCTACTCTTGGCTTCCCTAGTTCGAGTTGGAGGAGATAGCCTACCGAATTGGGTCTTGATTGTCATGATATTGGCTTCCCAATCCTTCTTTTTCTTTGTTTTAACTCGCCTGCCCAATATTTTAAAGCAAGGCTTTCAACCAGCCTTCTCAGCACTCACCTTCCCAACCATTATCACAGCTACCTCTATCAAGATGTCTCAGGGAATCTTGAAACTTCCATTTTTGGATTATTTGGTATTAGCTGAAACTATTATATGCCTAACTATTTTATTCTTTGTATTAGGTGCTTATCTAATTTGGTTACGAAAAAAGGTCTATCTAGAAATAGCTAAACCTTATTTTTTATGGTTTGATAACCTCAGCTCCGCCCATGTATGGACGAAGTGCTTCTGGGATGGTCACAGAACCATCTTCATTTTGGTAGTTTTCAAGAATAGCAGCCACTGTACGTCCAACTGCAAGTCCAGAACCGTTCAAAGTATGGAGCAATTTCACCTTGCCATCTGCTTCATCACGGTAACGGATTTGGGCACGACGGGCTTGGAAATCTTCTGTGTTTGAACAGCTTGAGATTTCACGGTAGGTATTTTGCGCTGGAATCCAAACTTCCAAGTCGTAAGTTTTAGCAGCTGAGAAGCCCATATCTCCTGTAGAGAGAGCAACGACACGGTATGGAAGGTTAAGTTTTTGAAGGATATTTTCAGCGTTGGCTGTCATTTTTTCCAATTCTTCGTAAGATTCTTCTGGTTTAGCAAATTTGACCATTTCAACCTTATGGAATTGGTGCAAACGAATCAAGCCACGCGTATCACGACCAGCTGAACCAGCCTCAGAACGGAAAGAAGGACTCATAGCAGTGAAGTAGATTGGCAGGTCTTTACCATCAAGGATTTCATCACGATAGTAGTTTGTCAGAGGAACTTCAGCTGTAGGAATAAGGACGTAATTGCTATCGCTGAGTTCAAAAGTATCTTCCTTGAATTTTGGATATTGACCAGTCCCAAACATAGAATCATGGTTAACCATGTACGGTGTGATGACTTCAGTATAGCCTTCTTTGCCATGTTCATCCAACATAAAGTTGTAGATAGCACGTTCCAAACGAGCACCGAGACCTTTATAGAAGAGGAAGCGAGCTCCTGTTACCTTACCACCGCGTTCCCAGTCAAGGATACCAAGGTCTTCACCAAGATCCCAGTGAGCTTTAGGTTCAAAATCAAACTCGCGTGGAGTCCCCCAACGGCGAACTTCCACATTGTCATCTTCATCAGCCCCAACAGGAACGCTGTCAGCTGGGATGTTTGGGAGAGTAGTGGTAAATTCTGTTAATTTAGCATCGATTTCTGCCAATTCAGCATCCAAGGTTTTGACTTCAGCAGATAGATTTTGCATAGCAGCAATCTTGTCATCTGCATTTTCCTTGTTGCGTTTGGCTTGAGCAATCTCAGCAGAAACTGTGTTGCGTTCTGCTTTGAGAGTTTCAACCTTGACCAAGATGTCACGACGTTTAGCATCGATTTCTTTCATCTCATTCAAGACAGCAGCATCTACACCACGTGTAGCCAATTTTTCTGCGACAGCATCAAAATCTGTACGAATACGTTTGATATCTAACATAAGAACTCCTTTATGAAAAAAGCACACCTGACAAAGCGTTGGAGTGGCAGGGCCACGGTTCCATCCAACTTCACAGGTGTGCACTTGATTGTGTATGCAATTGTTACTAACGGTAGAATTTCACCTATCCCTCCTATCTGCTCGCAGCACCCGCAGACTTTCTGAAAGAAGAAGATAACCTACTTATCCGTTGCTATGATTATACTAAAGTTTCTACTTTTTTGCAAATAGATTTTTAAATTTTTGCCCAATGGTCTGAATCAGGGTAGGAAGTTTGACGACCTTGTCGTTACCCAGTTTTTCGCGAGCAATTTTGAGAATGGCACCTGAGTCTTTTGAAGCAAAGAGGAATTTTCCTCTGTCTGTAAAGACTTCGAAGTGGCGACTGATTTTGCGACCAGTGACATTGGCCCCAATCTGGTTGATATGACTCCAAGGAATCTGGATAAATTGTTCAACATTGACATCTGGGTAAAATTCTAAAGCCTGATCTCCGACAAGAAATTTCCCAACTTTCCCAGCTATAGAGAGGTAGGAGGTGCCTGTCGTATTGAGGAGCACTGTTTTGTTAAGTGATTGAGCCATGCTTAGTCTTCCTTACTTTCGCCGAAAAAGGCATTGTAGAGGGCTTTAATAGCTGCTTTCTCTTGGTCCTTATGGACAACAAACATAATAGATACTTCACTAGAACCTTGAGACATCATCTGGATGTTGATCTTATTTTCAGATAGAGCACGTGTCGCAGTAGCAGTTACTCCGATATGGCTCTTCATCTTTTCTCCAACAATCATAATGATTGAAAGGTCGTGCTCGATTTCTGCATGGTCTACTTCAGCCTTTTGAACCAACTGACGAAGGATTTCTTCTTCCTTGATAGGAGTTAGTTCGCGAGAACGGAGAATGATTGAAAGATCGTCGATACCTGTTGGCATATGTTCCCAACCGATATTAAGATCTTCAAGGATTTGAAGAACCTTGCGTCCAAATCCAACCTCACGGTTCATGAGATATTTAGACATGTTGATGCTGACAAAGCCAGAGTCACCGGCAATTCCCACAACTGGGAATTCATCACTACTATGTTTTAGAACGATACGAGTACCTGGATGGTCAGGGTTGTTGGTATTCTTGATAACGAGAGGGATTTTTCCACGGTAGGCAGGAAGAAGGGCTTCGTCATGAAGGACTGAGAATCCTGCATAGGCCAACTCACGCATTTCACGATAGGTCAACTCAGGGATAGAGTGTGGTTGGTGGATAATACCAGGATGGGCTGCAAAGATACCATCAACGTCCGTAAAGTTTTCATAGAGGTCGGCCTTAACACCTGCAGCAATGATAGAACCTGTAATGTCTGATCCTCCACGTGAGAAGGTACAGATTTGATTTTCCTTGGTAACTCCAAAGAAACCAGGAATGACAAGAACTTCATTTGTATTTGTCAATTCCTCAATCTTGTCATAACTTGATGGAATGATGCGAGCGTGACCAGGTTCACTTGTGACCACAATACCAGCTTCTCTAGGGTGAACATAGCGTGCATCGATCCCGTTTTGATTAAAGTAGGCAGCAATCAATTTAGCATTGTTGTTTTCGCCGGCAGCTAGGAAAGTATCGTAGAGAAATTCATTTTCTTCGATAGGAAGAGTGGCCAAGGCGCGAATGCTTTTTGAAATTTTTTCTAGAACGGCTGGTTTCAGTCCTAATTCACTCACCATAGCAGCATAGCGGTCGATAATCCAATTCTGACTCTTACTAATATCGTTACCAGCGACATAATCGCGATAGTATTTAATTAAGGCATCCGTAACCTTAGTATCCTCTGCATTGCGTTTACCAGGCGCAGAAACGACTACAAAACGACGCTCTGAATCGCTTTTGACGATGTTTAAAACTTTTTCTAATTGACTAGCTGAGGCAAGAGAGCTACCTCCAAATTTAACAACCTTCATAAGAACTCCTAAAGTAAGTATTTTATACGATTATAGCAGAAAGAAAGGCTTTTTTCAATGAAGAAAATAAAATGCGTTCTGGTATAAAGCGAGCCTTTCTAATCGGCTGAGACACTTTCAGTCGATTTTTTCTTGCTTTCTATTCCTAAAAAAGATATACTTTGAAAACAAAATAATTTAAATCGCTTATAAAACAAAAAGGAGTCCTGATGGAACACATTATTTATCAGCTTGAAGAGGACTTGGCAATCCTTACCTTGAATCGTCCTGAGGTCGCGAATGGTTTTCATATCCCCATGTGTGAGGAGATTTTAGAAGCTCTGACTTTGGCAGAAGAGGATCCGGCTGTGCATTTTGTCTTGATCAATGCGAATGGCAAAGTTTTTTCAGTTGGGGGAGATTTAGTAGAGATGAAGCGGGCAGTGGATGAGGATGATATTCCATCATTGACGAAAATCGCAGAATTGGTCAATACTATTTCTTATAAAATCAAGCAAATTTCTAAACCTGTATTGATGGAAGTTGACGGGGCTGTTGCAGGCGCCGCAGCAAATATGGCTGTTGCGGCAGATTTCTGCATTGCTACGGATAAGGCTAAATTTATCCAAGCCTTTGTTGGAGTTGGCTTGGCTCCAGATGCAGGAGGAATTCATCTCTTGAGTCGCAGTATTGGTGTGACACGTGCTGCTCAATTAGCCATGACAGGAGAGGCTTTGACAGCAGAAAAAGCTCTAGAGTGGGGGGTGGTTTACCGCATTTCTGAAGCTGATAAGTTAGAAAAAACCAGAGAACAGCTTCTTAAAAAATTAAGACGTGGTTCAAGCAATTCCTATGCTGCCATCAAGAAGTTGGTTTGGGAAAGCCAATTTAAAGATTGGCAAGATTATGCTACTTTAGAACTGAACCTTCAGGAATCTCTAGCCCAAACGGAGGATTTTAAAGAAGGCGTTCGGGCTCATTCGGAGAGAAGAAGACCTAAATTTACAGGAAAATAAAAAAACACTTGCACCATTCTTTGAACTTTGATATAATTCTTTTGTCAAATGTTTTGATTCTAAAAGTTTTTTTGAAAAGGAGGGAAGGAAAGATTGGACTACCAACGAATTAATGAATATTTAACATCTATATTTAACAATGTCCTCGTCATTGAGGAAGTTAGCTTGAGGGGTAGTCGTTTCAAAGATATCTCCATCAAAGAAATGCATACGATTGATGTGATTGGGAAATTCCCAGATGTGACACCAAGTCAAGTGTCAAAAGAGTTGATGGTGACTCTTGGGACAGTTACGACTAGTTTGAATAATCTCGAACGCAAGGGTTACATTGAACGCATTCGTTCAGAACATGATAGACGTGTGGTGCATCTGCATTTGACAAAGAAAGGTCGCTTGGTTCATAGGCTACATAAACGCTTCCATAAGGCAATGGTTGAAAAAATCATCGATGGTATGAGTAAGCAAGAAATTGAGGTTATGAGCAAAGGTTTGACTAATCTTTATCAATTTTTGGAGGATTTGAAATAATGGCTTTTGCAAAAATAAGCCAGGTTGCTCATTATGTGCCAGAGCAAGTGGTTACAAATCATGATTTGGCCCAGATTATGGATACCAATGATGAGTGGATTTCAAGTCGGACGGGAATACGACAAAGGCATATCTCAAAAACAGAATCTACTAGTGATTTGGCTACAGAGGTTGCTAAGAAACTGATGGAAAAAGCTGGAATCACAGGAGAAGAGCTGGATTTTATCATTCTAGCTACTATTACTCCAGATTCGATGATGCCCTCTACAGCTGCTCGTGTTCAAGCTAATATTGGTGCAAAAAAAGCTTTTGCTTTTGACCTAACAGCTGCTTGTAGTGGATTTGTATTTGCTCTTTCAACTGCTGAAAAGTTTATCGCTTCTGGTCGCTTTCAAAAAGGCTTGGTGATTGGTAGTGAAACCCTCTCTAAGGCAGTTGATTGGTCAGATCGATCAACAGCTGTTTTGTTTGGAGATGGTGCTGGTGGTGTCTTGTTAGAAGCTAGCAAGCAAGAGCATTTCTTGGCAGAAAGTCTCAATAGCGATGGAAGTCGCAGCGAGTGTCTGACCTACGGACATTCAGGCTTGCATTCTCCGTTTTCAGATCAAGAAAATGCAGATTCATTTTTGAAGATGGATGGACGCGCAGTCTTTGATTTTGCTATTCGGGATGTAGCCAAGTCTATCAAGCAGACTATTGATGAATCTCCTATAGAGGCGACAGACTTGGATTATCTGCTACTTCATCAGGCTAATGACCGTATTTTGGATAAGATGGCTAAAAAAATTGGTGTCGACCGAGATAAACTTCCAGCCAATATGATGGAATATGGCAATACCAGTGCAGCCAGTATCCCGATTTTACTTTCAGAGTGTGTAGAACAAGGTCTCATCCCTTTAGATGGTAGCCAGACTGTTCTACTATCAGGCTTCGGTGGAGGTTTGACATGGGGCACGCTCATTCTTACAATTTAGGTAATCATGTGGTGAACACATTGTTATAAAAAAACTATTTATTTTAAAGGAGTCCTATCATGGCAGTATTTGAAAAAGTACAAGAAATTATTGTTGAAGAACTTGGAAAAGACGCATCAGAAGTAACACTTGAATCAACTTTTGATGATTTGGACGCAGATTCATTGGACTTGTTCCAAGTGATCTCAGAAATTGAAGATGCTTTTGATATCCAAATCGAAGCAGAAGATGACTTGAAAACAGTTGGTGACTTGGTTGCCTACGTTGAAGAGCAAACAAAATAAACAGAATATAAATAGAAGGAGTAGGGAAACCCGCTCCCTCTTGTTTAGGCAATAGTTTGATTGTCAAATTATGACGATATCGAACTATTACGTAAGCAAGAAACGATGGAGGCACTATGAAAACGCGTATTACAGAATTATTGAACATTGATTATCCTATCTTTCAAGGAGGAATGGCTTGGGTTGCTGATGGTGATTTGGCAGGAGCTGTTTCTAAGGCTGGAGGGCTAGGGATTATCGGTGGGGGAAATGCCCCTAAAGAAGTTGTCAAGGCAAATATTGATAAAATCAAATCATTGACTGATAAACCCTTCGGTGTCAACATCATGCTTTTGTCTCCCTTTGTGGAAGATATTGTAGACCTCGTTATAGAGGAAGGTGTTAAGGTAGTGACAACAGGCGCAGGAAATCCAAGTAAATACATGGAACGTTTCCATGAAGCTGGTATTACAGTTATTCCAGTTGTACCAAGTGTTGCTCTAGCTAAACGCATGGAAAAAATCGGTGCGGATGCTGTTATTGCAGAAGGAATGGAAGCTGGGGGACACATTGGGAAATTAACAACCATGACCTTGGTGCGCCAGGTTGCTGCTGCTGTATCTATTCCTGTTATTGCTGCAGGAGGGATTGCGGATGGTGAAGGTGTTGCAGCTGGCTTTATGCTAGGTGCAGAGGCTGTTCAGGTTGGAACTCGTTTTGTCGTTGCAAAAGAGTCTAATGCCCATCCGAATTATAAGGCGAAAATTTTAAAAGCTAGAGATATTGATACTACGATTTCAGCTCAACACTTTGGACATGCTGTTCGTGCGATTAAAAATCAGTTGACTCGTGATTTTGAACAAGCTGAAAAAGATGCCTTTAAACAAGACAATCCAGATTTGGAAATTTTTGAACAAATGGGAGCAGGTGCTCTAGCCAAAGCGGTTGTTCACGGAGATGTGGATGGTGGTTCTGTTATGGCAGGTCAAATCGCAGGCCTTGTTTCCAAAGAAGAAAGCGTTGAAGAAATCCTAAAAGATTTGTATTACGGAGCAGCTAAGAAAATTCAAGAAGAAGCCTCTCGTTGGGCAGGAGTTGTAAGAAATGACTAAAACAGCCTTTTTATTTGCTGGTCAAGGTGCCCAGTATCTAGGTATGGGCCGGGATCTCTATAATCAGTATCCTATTGTCAAAGAAACGATTGATCAAGCGAGTCAGGTACTCGGTTATGATTTGCGTCATCTCATTGATACGGAAGAAGAAAAACTCAATCAGACCCGCTATACGCAACCAGCTATTTTAGCAACTTCAGTTGCTATCTATCGTTTATTGCAAGAAAAGGGCTATCAGCCTGATATGGTTGCTGGTTTGTCCCTTGGAGAATACTCTGCCTTGGTGGTTAGCGGTGCCTTGGATTTTGAAGATGCGGTTGCCTTGGTTGCTAAGCGTGGCGCCTATATGGAAGAAGCGGCTCCTGCTGGCTCTGGTAAGATGGTGGCAGTTCTCAATATGCCAGTAGAGGTCATTGAGGAAGCTTGTAAGCAAGCCTCTGAACTTGGAGTGGTTACTCCAGCCAACTATAACACGCCTGCACAAATCGTTATTGGTGGAGAAGTGGCTGCAGTTGACCGAGCTGTCGAACTCTTGCAGGAAGCAGGTGCCAAACGCTTGATTCCTCTCAAGGTGTCAGGTCCCTTTCATACCGCTCTCCTTGAGCCTGCTAGCCAGAAACTAGCTGAAACTCTGGCTCAGGTAAGTTTTTCAGATTTTACTTGTCCTCTAGTTGGCAATACAGAAGCTGCAGTTATGCAAAAAGAAGACATTGCTCAACTCTTGACGCGTCAGGTCAAAGAGCCAGTTCGTTTCTATGAAAGTATTGCAGTTATGCAAGAAGCAGGCGTAACTAACTTTATCGAGATTGGACCGGGGAAAGTCTTGTCAGGCTTTGTCAAAAAAATTGATAAGACAGCTAAACTAGCCAATGTTGAAGATCAGGCTAGTTTGGAAACTTTGCTAGAAAACAAGTAATCCCTTCTCCCATAAATACAAGAGAAAACAGGAGAAAAGAATGCAACTAAAAAATAAAAATATCTTTATTACAGGTTCGAGTCGTGGAATTGGTCTTGCCATTGCCCATAAGTTTGCTCAGGCAGGAGCCAACATTGCCTTAAACAGCCGTGGGACAATATCAGAGGACTTGCTAGCCGAGTTTTCAAACTATGGTGTCCAGGTGATTCCCATTTCAGGAGATGTATCAGATTTTGCAGACGCTAAGTGTATGGTTGATCAAGCTATTGCAGAGCTGGGTTCAGTAGATGTTTTGGTCAATAATGCAGGAATTACACAAGATACCCTAATGCTCAAGATGACAGAAGCGGATTTTGAAAAAGTGCTCAAGGTTAACTTGACTGGTTCCTTTAACATGACACAATCAGTCTTGAAACCGATGATAAAAGCTAGAGAAGGTGCTATCATTAATATGTCTAGTGTTGTTGGTTTGATGGGGAATATCGGTCAAGCTAACTATGCAGCTTCTAAGGCTGGTTTGATTGGTTTTACCAAGTCTGTGGCGCGTGAAGTGGCCAATCGCAATATCAGGGTTAATGCTATTGCACCTGGAATGATTGAGTCCGATATGACAGCTGTTCTATCAGACAAGGTAAAAGATGCTATGCTGGCACAAATTCCTATGAAAGAATTTGGGCAGGCAGAGCAGGTTGCAGATTTAACAGTATTTTTAGCAGGCCAAGATTATCTAACTGGTCAAGTGGTTGCCATTGATGGTGGCTTAAGTATGTAGCAGAAGCTAGAGGTAAAAAAGATGAAACTAAATCGCGTAGTAGTAACAGGTTATGGAGTAACATCTCCAATCGGAAATACACCAGAAGAATTTTGGAATAGTTTGACAACTGGAAAAATCGGAATTGGTCAAATTACAAAATTTGATCATAGTGACTTTGATGTGCATAATGCAGCAGAAATCCAAGATTTTCCTTTTGATAAATACTTTGTTAAGAAAGATACCAATCGTTTCGATAACTATTCTTTGTATGCCTTGTACGCAGCTCAAGAAGCCGTTAATCATGCCAATTTAGATGTAGAGGCTCTTGATAAAGATCGTTTTGGTGTTATTGTGGCCTCTGGTATTGGTGGAATCAAAGAAATTGAAGATCAAGTGCTTCGCCTAAATGACAAAGGACCAAAACGTGTGAAACCATTGACCCTTCCAAAAGCCTTGCCAAATATGGCTTCAGGAAATGTTGCTATGCGTTTTGGAGCAAACGGTGTTTGTAAATCCATCAATACTGCCTGCGCTTCATCAAATGACGCGATTGGGGATGCATTCCGCTCAATTAAGTTTGGTTTCCAAGATGTTATGTTGGTAGGTGGTTCAGAAGCCTCTATCACACCTTTTGCTATTGCTGGTTTCCAAGCACTAACAGCTCTCTCTACTACAGAGGATCCTACTCGTGCTTCTATCCCATTCGATAAGGACCGTAATGGTTTTGTCATGGGTGAAGGTTCAGGGATGTTGGTTCTTGAAAGTCTGGAACACGCTGAAAAACGTGGCGCTACTATCCTTGCTGAAGTAGTTGGTTACGGAAATACCTGTGATGCCTACCATATGACTTCTCCACATCCAGAAGGTCAGGGAGCTATCAAGGCCATCAAACTAGCCTTGGAAGAAGCTGAGATTTCTCCAGAGCAAGTAGCCTATGTCAATGCTCACGGAACATCAACTCCTGCTAATGAAAAAGGAGAAAGTGGTGCGATCGTAGCTGTTCTTGGTAAGGAAGTACCTGTATCATCAACCAAGTCTTTCACAGGACATTTGCTGGGGGCTGCGGGTGCAGTAGAAGCTATCGTCACAATCGAGGCTATGCGTCATAACTTTGTACCAATGACAGCTGGAACAAGTGAAGTATCAGATTATATCGAAGCCAATGTCGTTTATGGACAAGGCTTGGAGCAAGAAATTCCATACGCCATTTCAAATACTTTTGGTTTTGGTGGGCACAATGCAGTTCTTGCTTTCAAACGTTGGGAGAATAAATAAGTATGAATTTAAACGATATTAAAGACTTGATGGCCCAATTTGACCAGTCAAGTTTGAGAGAATTTTCTTATAAGAATGGGACGGATGAGTTGCAGTTTAGCAAGAATGAAGCGAGACTGGTGTCTGAAGTCGCTCCAGCGCCCGTTCTAGCAACACCAAGTCCAGTAGCTCCTACATCTGCTCCAGCAGAGACTGTAGTGGAAGAAACTTCGGCGCCAGCTGAAGCAAGTGTGGCTGCTGAGGGAGATGTTGTAGAGAGTCCACTTGTTGGGGTGGCTTACTTGGCTGCTGGCCCAGATAAACCTGCCTTCGTCACAGTTGGTGATACTGTTAAAAAGGGTCAAACACTGGTCATTATCGAAGCCATGAAAGTCATGAATGAAATTCCAGCACCTAAGGATGGTGTGGTAACGGAAATTCTCGTTTCTAATGAAGAAATGGTTGAGTTTGGTAAAGGATTGGTACGTATCAAATGATTGATATTCAAGGAATCAAAGAAGCTCTTCCCCACCGTTATCCTATGCTCCTAGTAGACCGTGTCTTGGAAGTGAGCGAGGATACTATTGTTGCCATCAAAAATGTGACCATTAATGAGCCCTTCTTCAACGGTCATTTTCCTCAATACCCTGTTATGCCAGGTGTTCTAATCATGGAAGCCTTGGCGCAAACTGCTGGTGTCTTGGAGTTGTCAAAACCTGAAAATAAAGGAAAACTGGTTTTTTACGCTGGTATGGACAAGGTTAAATTCAAGAAGCAAGTTGTACCAGGCGACCAATTGGTTATGACGGCAACTTTTGTAAAACGTCGCGGTAGCATTGCCGTGGTTGAAGCAAAGGCTGAAGTGGATGGCAAGCTTGCAGCTAGTGGTACTCTTACCTTTGCAATTGGGAACTAAGGAGGTTCTCCATGTTTCGAAAAATTTTAATTGCCAATCGTGGTGAAATTGCGGTTCGTATTATCCGTGCGGCGCGTGAATTGGGGATTACAACGGTGGCGGTTTATTCAACTGCTGATAAGGAAGCCCTTCATACGCTTTTGGCAGATGAAGCAGTTTGTATCGGTCCTGGCAAGGCGACAGAGTCTTATCTCAATATCAATGCGGTTTTATCAGCTGCAGTTTTGACTGAGGCAGAAGCTATTCACCCGGGTTTTGGATTTCTCAGTGAAAATTCCAAATTTGCTACCATGTGTGAAGAGGTGGGTATCAAGTTTATCGGTCCATCTGGCCATGTCATGGATATGATGGGGGATAAGATCAATGCGCGTGCTCAGATGATCAAAGCAGGTGTACCTGTTATTCCAGGTTCGGATGGAGAAGTACATAACTCTGAGGAAGCTTTGATTGTTGCTGAAAAAATTGGCTACCCTGTTATGCTCAAGGCTTCAGCAGGTGGAGGTGGTAAAGGGATTCGTAAGGTTGAAAAACCAGAAGACCTCGTTTCAGCCTTTGAAACTGCCTCTAGTGAAGCCAAGGCCAATTATGGCAATGGTGCCATGTACATAGAACGAGTTATCTATCCAGCTCGTCACATCGAGGTTCAAATCCTAGGAGATGAGCATGGACATGTGATTCACTTGGGTGAACGGGATTGTTCTCTTCAACGGAATAATCAAAAGGTTTTGGAAGAAAGTCCTTCGATTGCAATCGGAAAAACGTTGCGTCATGAAATCGGTGCTGCTGCTGTTCGAGCAGCAGAGTCTGTTGGATATGAGAATGCAGGGACCATTGAGTTTCTGCTTGATGAAGCCAGTGGTAAATTCTATTTCATGGAAATGAATACACGTGTTCAGGTAGAGCATCCAGTAACAGAATTTGTTTCAGGTGTGGATATCGTTAAGGAACAAATTCGCATTGCGGCAGGTCAGCCTCTGTCTGTTAAGCAAGAAGATATTGTTCTACGAGGTCATGCCATCGAGTGTCGTATCAATGCAGAAAATCCAGCTTTCAACTTTGCTCCAAGTCCAGGTAAGATTACTAATCTCCATCTGCCAAGTGGTGGAGTTGGCTTGCGCGTGGATTCAGCAGTTTATCCAGGCTATACTATTCCGCCTTATTATGATAGTATGATTGCCAAAATCATAGTACACGGCGAAAATCGTTTTGATGCCTTGATGAAAATGCAACGAGCCCTCTATGAACTAGAGATAGAGGGGGTGCAGACCAATGCAGATTTCCAGCTTGACCTCATTTCAGATCGTAATGTCATTGCTGGAGATTATGATACTTCCTTCTTGATGGAAACCTTCTTACCTAAATATCAAGAAAAAGAATAAAATGACTTCAAGAGTTTAAACCGAAAAGGGGAATCAATGGCTCTATTTAGTAAAAAAGATAAGTATATTCGAATCAATCCCAATCGTTCGGTTAGGGAAAAACCTCAAGCTAAGCCAGAGGTTCCAGATGAATTATTCTCCCAGTGTCCAGGCTGTAAGCATACCATTTATCAGAAGGATCTGGGAAGTGAGCGTATCTGTCCACATTGTAGCTATACCTTTCGTATTTCTGCTCAAGAACGCTTGGCTTTGACGATTGATATGGGAACCTTCAAGGAATTGTTTACAGGGATTGAAAGCAAGGATCCCTTGCATTTCCCTGGTTATCAAAAGAAACTAGCAACTATGCGTGAAAAAACTGGTCTGGACGAAGCCGTTGTGACAGGAACAGCTCTTATAAAAGGTCAGACTGTGGCTCTTGGGATTATGGATTCTAACTTTATCATGGCTTCTATGGGTACGGTTGTAGGTGAAAAAATCACTCGTTTGTTTGAGTATGCGACTGTTGAAAAATTGCCAGTTGTTCTCTTCACAGCCTCTGGTGGAGCCCGTATGCAGGAAGGAATCATGAGTCTCATGCAGATGGCCAAGATCTCTGCAGCAGTTAAACGGCATTCAAATGCTGGTCTCTTTTACTTGACTATTTTGACAGATCCAACGACGGGTGGTGTGACAGCCTCTTTCGCTATGGAAGGCGATATCATTCTGGCTGAACCACAGAGTTTGGTTGGTTTTGCTGGGCGTCGTGTCATTGAAAATACGGTTCGTGAAAGCTTGCCTGAGGATTTCCAAAAGGCAGAATTCCTATTGGAACATGGCTTTGTGGATGCTATTGTCAAAAGAAGAGATTTGCCAGATACGATTGCTAGCCTAGTCAGATTGCACGGAGGGGGTCCTAGATGAATATTGCAAAAATAGTCAGAGAAGCGCGTGAGCAGAGTCGCTTGACAACCTTGGACTTTGCGACAAGTATTTTTGATGACTTTATCCAATTACACGGTGACCGTTCTTTTCGTGACGATGGTGCAGTTGTTGGTGGTATTGGTTGGCTTGGAGATCAAGCTGTAACAGTGGTTGGTATCCAAAAAGGCAAGAGCTTACAAGATAACCTCAAGCGGAATTTTGGACAACCACATCCAGAAGGCTACCGCAAGGCCCTACGTTTGATGAAACAGGCTGAAAAGTTTGGCCGTCCAGTTGTGACCTTTATCAATACTGCAGGTGCCTATCCTGGTGTCGGCGCGGAAGAACGCGGTCAAGGAGAGGCCATCGCTCGCAATCTCATGGAAATGAGTGACCTGAAAGTTCCGATTATCGCCATTATTATCGGTGAAGGTGGTTCAGGAGGAGCTCTGGCTCTAGCCGTCGCAGACCGTGTCTGGATGCTGGAAAATTCTATCTATGCCATTCTCAGTCCAGAAGGTTTTGCTTCTATTCTATGGAAAGATGGCAGTCGTGCTATGGAAGCGGCAGAACTGATGAAAATCACTTCGCATGAACTGTTAGAAATGAACGTGGTGGATAATGTGATTTCTGAAGCAGGACTTTCGAGCAAAGAACTGATTAAGACTGTCAAAAAAGAACTCCAAGCTGAGCTATCTATACTCTCACAAAAACCGCTAGAAGCGTTGTTGGAAGAGCGTTACCAACGATTTAGAAAATACTAATACCTCAGAATACATAAAAACTAGAACTGGCAGTCAGTTCTAGTTTTATGTGGTTCTTACTCTGTGCAGAGGGGAAAGTCAAAAGGTGCTTGGAAGACCAAACACCTTTTCGATTATTCATTTTCTTCAGTTACAAATTGACTAAGCAGTCCATTGATAAAACGGGCTGATTTTTGATCTGAAAAATTCTTAGCAAGTTCAATGGCTTCATTGACTGCTACCAGCTGAGGTGTATCAAATGATGTGATTTCAAAGATACCCAAGCGTAGTAAGTTTTTTTCGACCAAGGTCAATCGTTCAACTGTCCAGCCTGACTTGAGGTGCTGGTTGATTTGTTTATCCAACTCGTCTTTTTGAGCTTGAACGCCAGAAACCAAGTTTAGAAGAAAGGCAGGGATTTGCACATCTGCATCTTCACGGTCATGCGTGTAAGCAAAGCGACAAGCTGTTTCCATATCTGTGCCGAATTCAAGACTCATAAGAGCTTGAAAAGCGCATTTACGAAGTTCGCGTCTAGATTCTAATAATGGACTAGTCATTGAGGAAGTCCTCGTTAAATAGATCTTTCAACTCAGGTTTTGGTGTTTTATCTGGAACGATTCCTGCAACATGGATGTTGACAGCAGCAAGTTCCACATCAGCCATATCTCGGACAGCATCTTTGACTGCTTTTTGAATAGCAAGAGCCACTTTTGGTACTTTCACACCGTACTCAAGATAGAGATAAATGTCAGCAGTTAGCTCTTCGTTGCTTTCTTTTAAGTAGACACCACGACCAAGAGAGAGTTTTGATAGGGTATCAGATACGGATTTATTTGAAAATGAGTGGACACCATCAACTTTAGCAGTTGCGATGGCAATGATTTTTTCAAGTACACGTGGAGCGATAACGATTTCGCCAAATTGTTCTTCAATTCCCATAGAATGACCTCTTTCTAGAGATTAGGCACGAGAAACGTAAGTTCCTTCTGCAGTGTTGATGATCAATTTTTGTCCAGCTTCGATGAAGTCTGGAACGTTAACAACAAGTCCAGTTTCCATAGTTGCTGGTTTACCAGAACCTGTAACAGTAGCACCTTTGATAGATGGTTGTGTTTCAGCTACTGTCAATTCAACAGTAGTTGGTACAGTTACACCGATTACTTCAGTTCCGTAGAATTGGATTTTAACATCAGAGTTTTCAAGGATGTAAAGCAATTCATTTTCAACGTTTACGACTGGGATTTCGTATTGGTCGTAAGTTTCAGTGTTCATGAAGTAGGCAGTTTCATCCATTTTGTACAAGTATTGAGCTGGGACAGTTTCGATAATAGCTTGCTCGAATTTTTCTTCTGGACGGTAGCTTGTGTCAAATGTAGAACCAGTACGGACATCACGCAATTTCATACGCATGATCGTGTTCCCTTTACCTGGTTTGTGGTGGCTAGCTTCCAAAACGCGGATCAATTTTCCGTCTGCAGTTTCAAATGTCATACCAGCTTTCAATTTGCTTGCTTCAATCATGTTTTTACCTCTTTAATAAATATTATTACTCTTCATTTTACCATAAAATCTTCTGGAAATAAAGCCAAAATAGTTGTTGGGATTTGGTAAGAGCGAAAAAACCAACCTCAAGGCTGGTTTCTTTTATATATTAATCTTCTTTCAACTTTGCCAATTCCTGGGCAAGCAGCTTAAGGGCGACTTGTGGGTTGGCTTGGCCTTTGGTTGCTTTCATAAGGAATCCTGTAAATGCCTTATCTGCGTTACGTTTACCTGACTTGAAGTCGGCAACAGCCGCTTCGTTATCGGCAAAGACTTGGTGGATGATTGGGATCAGGATTTCAGGGTCTGAGATTTGAACCATACCTGCTTTTTCCACGTATTCACGCGCGCCACCGCCATTTTTAGCCAGGTGGACAAAGACTTTCTTGGCAATCTTAGAAGAAATCGTGCCGTCTTCGATGATGGCAATCATTTCAACCAAGTTTTCTGGTGTCAATTCGATTTGTTCCAGTGTCTTGCCTTCAGAGTTTAAGAACTGAGCGACTTCCCCTTGGAGCCAGTTAGAGACTTGCTTGGCATCACCACCGAGAGCAACAGCTTTTTCAAAGAAGTCAGAAGTGACTTTATTTGCAGTTAACTGGCTAGCATCGTAGTCTGACAAGCCAAGGTCAGAGACGTAGCGTGCACGGCGTTCCTTTGGAAACTCTGGCAACTCTGTCCGCATTTCCTCGATCCACTCGTCTGAGATTTCAAAGAGGGGTAGGTCTGGTTCTGGGAAGTAGCGGTAGTCTGCAGCACCTTCCTTGACACGCATGAGGATAGTTGCCTTGTTGGCTTCATCGTAGCGACGTGTTTCTTGGCGGATTTGACCACCTGAGCGAAGGATTTCAGCTTGACGTTGAACTTCGTATTCAAGACCTTTGCGAACGTTTGAGAAGGAGTTGAGGTTTTTCAACTCAGTCTTCGTACCGAATTTCTCTTGACCATAAGGACGAAGAGAGATGTTGGCATCCACACGCATAGAACCTTCTTCCATCTTAACGTCAGAAATGCCAGCGTACTGGATGACCTCCTTGAGGGCAGTTAGGTAAGCATAGGCTTCTTCTGGCGAACGCATGTCAGCTTCAGATACAATTTCGATCAATGGCACCCCTTGGCGGTTGAGGTCAACGTAAGAGTAGCCATCTGTACCGTGGGTGTTTTTACCAGCGTCTTCTTCTAGGTGGGCACGTTCGATACCGATTTTCTTAGTCGTACCGTCTTCTAGCTCGACTTCAATCCAGCCATTATAACCGATTGGCTCATCAAACTGAGAAATTTGGTAGGCTTTGGGATTATCAGGGTAGAAGTAGTTTTTGCGGTCAAAGTGCATCTTTTTGTGGATGTCCATGTTGAGGGCAAGAGCAGCCTTTATACCGGCATCGACAACACCTTTGTTGAGAACCGGAAGTACTCCTGGGAAAGACCAGTCAATCACGTTAGTGTTGGCATTTTGGTCATTTCCGAAGTGGGCAGAAGTAGGTGAGAAGATTTTTGAATTGGTGTTGAGCTCTACGTGGACTTCAAGTCCAATGACTGTTTCAAAGTTCATTAGTTATCACCTCCAAAAATCACGGGTTGTTGTTTGTGGTAGTCTGTTGTCGCCTCAAAAGCAGCAGCAGCTTGGTAAATGGTTTCCTCAGAGTACTTAGGACCAATCAATTGGAGTCCGACAGGTAGACCTTGAGAGAATCCAGCTGGAATCGAAATTCCTGGGAGACCAGCTAAGTTGACTGGGATGGTCAAGAGGTCAGCCAAGTACATGGCAACGGGGTCATGGTTGAGGGAGTCCAAATCATAGGCAACGCTTGGAGCAGTTGGTCCCAAAATCAAGTCGTAATCCGCAAAGACGTTTTCGAAATCTTGAATGATAAGGGTACGGACTTGACCAGCTTTCTTATAGTAGGCATCATAGTAACCTGATGAAAGGCTGAAAGTACCTAGCATGATACGGCGTTTTACCTCTTCACCGAAACCTTGGCTACGGCTGTTTACATAGATTTCATCAAGGTTGGTCGCATCCTCTGCACGATAGCCGTAACGGATACCGTCAAAGCGTTGCAAGTTTGATGAAGCTTCTGATGAAGCGATAATGTAGTAAACTGCAACACCGTATTTTGAGTGAGGAAGGCTAACTTCTTCGACGATGGCACCGAGTTTCTCGAAGTGTTTAGCGGCATTCAGGATGGTTTCCTTAACCTCTGGGTCAATTCCTTCACCAAGGTATTCCTTAGGTAAAGCAATTTTCATGCCCTTGATGTCTTGACTGATTTTTGAAGTAAAGTCGGCAATGCGGACAGGGGCAGAAGTAGAGTCTTTAGCATCTTCGCTGGCAATAGCGTTGAGCAAGAGGGCATTTTCCTTAACTGTTGGTGCAAAAGGTCCGATTTGGTCTAGAGAGCTACCAAAGGCAATGAGGCCGAAACGTGAAACTGTTCCGTAGGTTGGTTTGAGACCAACAATCCCGTTGAAGGCAGCAGGTTGGCGGATAGAGCCACCCGTATCAGAACCAAGTGACAAGCGGACTTGCCCTGATGCTACAGCTGCGGCAGAACCACTTGATGATCCACCAGGAACCTTGCTGTGGTCCCAAGCATTTTTAGTTGCTCCGTAGTGTGAAGTTTCACCTGAACCACCCATAGCAAATTCGTCCATGTTAGTTTTACCTACGACAATCATTCCTGTAGCTTTTGCATTAGCAACGGCTGTTGCATCAAAAATTGGCTCGTAGTTATAGAGCATTTTTGAGGCAGCAGTTGTGAGAATGCCGTCTGTAGAGATGTTATCCTTAACTGCAAGTGGAATTCCTGAAAGGACATTATCAGCATCGATTCCAGCTTCATCAATAGCTTTAGCTTGAGCAAGGGCTTGCTCCTCAGCGATGGTAACAAAAGCGTTAATAGCTGTTTCGCGAGACTTGATATCTTCAAGCGTAGCTTGGGTTAATTCTGTTGCTGAAATTTCCTTAGAGACAAGGAGATTGTGCAAGTCTTCAATGGTTTTATTGTTGAAAGTCATTAGGCATCTCCTCCATCGTCTAGGATAGCTGGTACCTTGATATAGTAGTTGTCTTTTTCAGGTACGTTTTTAAACAAGCGATCACGGTCTGTTCCTTCTTCGGCCACATCAGGGCGGAGTACAGTCTTGCGGTCAGCCATGGTCGTAGTAGGTGCGACACCAGTTGTGTCTACTTCGCCCAGCAATTCAACCATGTCTACAATCTTGGACAAGGTAGTTGCAAAGGCAGCAGTTTCTTCTTCAGAGAATCTTAATTTTGAAAGATTGGCAACGTGTGTTACCTCTTCTTGCGTAATTTTCATCTTGCATCCTTTCGTGAAATGATGATTTTGAGTCTGTTCTATTTTACCATATTTTCCTATAAATAAGGGAGCCAAACTGAAAAGAAATAGAAATTGAAAAATCGTTTTTAATTCGCTATAATAGTTAAACTAGAAAAAAGAAAAAATAAGAGTTAGGATAGAAACATGCTCCATCAATTTATCACCAGAACTCAGACAGTCCCTCCTCCCATTTCACTTTTTTGGTATGGGGTTATGATGCTGGTCTTAATGCTTTGTATTTATGGGGCACTTGCTTATCACAAAAATCCGAAATTTGTATACTTGTTTAAGGGGATTCAGATCCTCCAGTTGCTAGCACTCTATAGTTGGTATGTTGGTTTTGGGATTCCCTTTTCTAATAGTCTCCCATTTTATCATTGCCGTTTAGCTATGTTTGCTGTGGTTTTCTTGCCTGATAAATGGAAAAGCAAGCAGTACTTTGCCCTCTTAGGAGCAAGTGGAGCTGTCTTTGCACTAGTTTACCCAGTTTTTGACCCCTATGACTTCCCCCATATTACCAGTTTTTCATTTTTGATTGGGCACTATGCCCTTCTAGTGAATTCCTTGGTCTACTTGATGAATCACTATGACAAGAGCCTACTCAAGAAGTATATGATTGTAGTCTATACCTTTATCCTCAATCTCTTTCTAGTTGGGGTTAATCAGGTGACAGGGGGAAATTATGGTCTCTTAAATAAGACACCTTTTATTCCTGATGCCCCCCTGTGGCTAAAGTACCTACTTGTGTCCGTCATCCTTTCACTGGCTCTGGTTCTTTTTGATATCTTGTTCAAAAAACGGTGGAAAAAGAGAAACCAGGTGAAATCAGTGCTCTAGCTAACTTTTTTCGTCGGATGAGCAATTGAAAAACTACTCAAAATCCGATATAATGGGGTGTTGAAAGGAATGGGAAAATCCAATGTAGAAATCATTCTTAGCTATTGAAACAAGAAAAATAGAGAATCAAAGAAAGAGAACTTATGAATATTCAAGAAGAAATTAAGAAACGTCGTACTTTTGCCATCATCTCCCACCCTGACGCGGGGAAAACTACTATTACTGAGCAGTTGCTCTACTTTGGGGGCGAGATTCGTGAGGCTGGTACCGTAAAAGGAAAGAAAACAGGGACTTTTGCCAAGTCTGACTGGATGGATATCGAGAAGCAACGTGGGATTTCGGTGACTTCATCTGTTATGCAGTTTGACTACGATGGCAAACGCGTCAATATCCTCGACACACCAGGGCACGAGGACTTCTCAGAAGATACCTATCGGACCTTGATGGCGGTGGATGCTGCGGTCATGGTCGTGGACTCTGCCAAGGGTATCGAGGCGCAAACCAAGAAATTGTTTGAGGTTGTGAAACATCGTGGCATTCCCGTCTTTACCTTTATGAACAAGCTGGACCGTGACGGTCGTGAGCCACTGGACCTCTTGCAAGAATTGGAAGAAGTCTTGGGAATTGCTAGTTACCCTATGAACTGGCCAATCGGTATGGGGAAAGCCTTTGAAGGCTTGTATGACCTTTATAACCAACGCTTGGAGCTTTATAAAGGGGATGAGCGTTTTGCTAGTCTTGAAGATGGGGACAAGCTTTTTGGTAGCAATCCTTTCTACGAGCAAGTCAAGGATGACATTGAACTTTTAAATGAAGCTGGGAATGAGTTTTCAGAGGAAGCAATCCTTGCTGGAGAATTGACACCTGTCTTCTTCGGCTCAGCCCTTACTAACTTTGGTGTGCAGACCTTCCTTGAAACCTTCCTTAAGTTTGCTCCAGAACCACATGGTCACAAGAAAACAGACGGTGAAATTGTGGATCCTTATGACAAGGATTTCTCAGGATTTGTCTTTAAGATCCAAGCCAACATGGACCCTCGTCACCGTGACCGTATCGCCTTTGTCCGTATCGTATCAGGTGAATTTGAGCGTGGCATGAGTGTCAACCTACCTCGTACTGGTAAGGGGGCTAAATTGTCTAATGTTACCCAGTTTATGGCGGAAAGTCGTGAGAATGTGACCAATGCCGTGGCGGGTGATATCATCGGGGTTTATGATACAGGTACTTATCAGGTTGGGGATACATTGACTGTTGGCAAAAACAAGTTTGAATTTGAACCACTGCCAACTTTTACACCTGAAATTTTCATGAAAGTTTCCGCTAAGAATGTCATGAAGCAAAAATCCTTCCACAAGGGAATTGAGCAATTGGTGCAAGAAGGAGCCATTCAGCTTTATAAGAATTACCAAACAGGCGAGTATATGCTGGGTGCTGTTGGTCAACTCCAGTTTGAAGTGTTTAAACACCGTATGGAAGGCGAATACAATGCGGAAGTGGTTATGAGCCCAATGGGTAAAAAGACCGTTCGTTGGATTAAGCCTGAGGATTTGGATGAACGGATGTCATCAAGTCGCAATATCTTGGCCAAAGACCGTTTTGACCAACCAGTCTTCCTCTTTGAAAATGACTTTGCCCTCCGTTGGTTTGCGGACAAGTATCCAGATGTAGAGTTGGAAGAGAAGATGTAAATCGTTACAAATGACTAGCAACATAAAGTTGCTGTCATTTGACGGTAACCGCTATGGCGGTCTACCTAAACGCTTTACTAGGAAAAATCCACGAATGGTATCAATTCGTGGATTTTTCCGTCGTAACTGGTAGGAAGTAACCTAGCTAACTGCCTTACTAACTACGTTTGGCAAATGAAATCGATTTGCCAAACTCCGTGTCGTAGTTCAGTAAATGTATTTGATTGTGTAACAATCTAAGTAACTAACGCCAAGTTTCTATGGAACTTGGCTAGGCGCTCCACTAGTAAAGTTTTACGAATATTATTGATTCGTAAAACTCAGTATCGTAATCTAATAATAGGTAATCGCTATGGCGGTATACCTAAACGCTTAACTAGGAAAAATCCACGAATGATATTGATTCGTGGATTTTTCCGTCGTAACTGGTAGGAAGTAACCTAGCTAACTGCTTTACTAACTACGTTTGGCAAATAGAATCGATTCGTAAAACTCAGTGTCGTAATTTAATAATAGGTAACCGCTATGGCGGCACACTTAAACGTTTCACTAGTAAAAGTCCGAGAATGATATTGATTCGTGGATTTTTCCGTCGTAACTGGTAATGAGTGGCCTAGCTAACTAGAAAAAACATCAATAAAATGCCCATGATTATAACCTAATTGTGGGCATTTTTGATAGGAGTTACAGGGAGAATCGAGTTGATTCGAAGCAATTTTTTATGAAAATCTATTGTCACAAGATGTACCTCGATAGTATTTTTTGCATTACATTATGAATTTATCAATGAAACATGAATAGTCAAGTTTTTATATTTTGTTTATATAATATGTTGAAAATCCGAACGTTATATACTTTTTACAACTAAAATAAATTTAGCTATATATATTTTAAAAAGTTATTTGAGGCTTTTTATACCAAGCTATTAGATGTTGTTAGAGAACTTATAAATGGTTCTATATTTCAAAATATTTGAATGGTAATATTATATAAAAATATATCAAATTTCTTGACAAGCGTTTGCATTTAAAGTATACTTTAAAGGTATGATTAAAATAGGGTGGATTGTCCACTTTTGGTATGTAGGGAAAGGGTAAAACATGTTTTTTAGACGTCAAAAAGGTGAGTATAGAGAAACCGATCGAGTGACACGTTATAAGTTAATTAAGTCGGGTAAACATTGGTTGAGAGCTTCAACCTCTCTTTTTGGTTTGTTCAAGGTCTTGCGGGGTGGTGTAGATACGACGCAAGTCATGACTGAAGTAGTAGAGGATAAAGTGAATCCTTCTATTACAGGTCTGGATATTATCAAGGGACTTGCCGCCACAGGAGCAGTTTTAGGTGGTAGTGTTGCTACTCAAACAAAAGTATTTGCAAATGAAACAGTAGCAGTGGAAAAAACACTGGAAAATCCAGATCTTTTAGTTACAAATGATACAGTAGTTTTGGGTACGACATCTCTAAGTAACTCGGAAAATTCTGCTAGCTTGTCTACTTCTATAAGTGAAAGCGCTTCGATTTCAGAATCAACTTCTACTAGCACCTCAGCTAGTGCTTCAGCCAGCACTTCAGCAAGTGCTTCCGCTAGTACATCAGTTAGTGCCTCAGCTAGCACATCATCTTCAGCTAGCACTAGCGCTTCAGATTCTGCAAGTATGTCAACTAGTTTGAATAAATCTACTAGCCAAACAAGTAGCGTGTCAACATCTGTAGGAGCTTCTTCAGAAAAAACTGTATCTGAAATTCAAGATGAGAAAAAAGTATCGACTCAAAATGAATCAAAGGTTGACAAGATTGATTCATCAATTTTGAAGCCTGCTACTATTGAGTCAAACACTGTTAAAACAAATTCAGATACAACAAGTTTAGTTGGTGCGACAGCTGCAACCTTGTCATCTGTAGAAGCCTCTGTAAAGAAAAATGAAGAAAATCGCAAGAAGTTAACCAAGCTTTCAGCTGAAATGGGCGAATACCTAGCGAAGGCTGCTGGTTTACCAAACACTGATTCTGCAATTACTAAGGTAAATGCAGCAGTGACAGCTATTGAAAAAGCCTTGGCAGATCCAATGAGTGACTGGACAGAGGTGGTGCAAAAAGCTACCTTGGCTCGTAATTCTATTGTCAATGCTGTTTTGAGAGCCAACTCAGGTGCGCGTGATGCCCGTAATGGTCAAGCTATGTTACGTGATACTTCTCTTCGTGCAAGTTGGGCTCCTTCTCAGAGTGACGGGCGTATGACGGTAAGTAGTCCAGTTGCTACTTTTGATAAGACTACTGGTATCGCAACGTACACCATGGATGTTCAGGCGAGTAGTGCTTTGCACAATGTTGGTGTTAAGATAAATGTCGGCCGAGGAGGTCATGTCCAAAGTGCAACATTTAATGGCAACTCTATGGAGAAAACCTACACTCAGGGTTCCGAAATTGTTTATAATTACAGACATGGACAAAATAGAAACTTAAGTGGTAGGATTGAAGTCAGAGTTAAATACGATAACAATGTGCCGACTGCAGAGGCTGATATGCAGGTGCAGGTTAGCTCAGCCCCTATTGGGCAAAATACTCAAGGGAATGCTTCTAGAGTTCAATCGGCAAGTGTTTCGACAGGGTATGCTGCATCAAAACCGACACCTGCACCTTCTGTAAATAAATCAGGTCCAATTATCCAGAATAATAATGGAACTCATTTCGATGTTTATAATGATGATTATTTCGTTCATAATCTTCCTATTTTAAAAAATGGAGCTAGTATCCGCCAATACGGAATTATCAAGCAGGATGCCATTCCTGGAGTCACTTATGGCGGACAATTGATGGGTCAAGAAATAAATCGACCTAATCCGAGATATAATCCTTACGTTGCTAGTACTGGAAGCCCATGGTTAAATCAAAAAGAGGAAATTAAAAATATTGGAACGGGTATATCGGGTACTGTAGGTAACGGTGAGGCATCCGCTGAAGTAGGAAAAACCTATAGCTATAGTATTGGTGCACTAGATTGGGGGAATAAATCATCTCAGACTACTCTTACCTACACCATCAAAGGTTTCAACGAGCGCCATGATGTTCAAAGTGGAGATGTTGTTCAGGTTAAGGATTTGGAGCATTTAACAAAGCAAGAAATTGCAGAAGTTTATAATAATTTTATTAATAATGCAGCCAATAAACGTGATTTACTATCTAATCAAGACCTTACTAAAGATGTATCAAATTCAAACGTAACTTCGGACGCAAATGGTACCGTTTTAACCTTCCCAGGAACGAAAGCTAAGATTGAAGTTTCAACAAATGGTACGATTACAGTTACCTATCGTGATGGAACTACAAGTACTATCAATGCAGCCTTGGAGAAATACAATCCAATTGCCAAAGTCCCTAAAGTCTATACCTATATTGGTGAGCAGGCTGGTGGCTTGGCGGATGCAAGTAACTTTATCCAGCGTGCTAACGGTAAAGCATTCCCTAATGGAACAAATATCACTTGGAAACAAGGGGCAGGAATTAATACATCAGAGACAGGTTCTAAACAAGCTATTGCCCATATCGAATATCCAAATGGTGGAAGCGAAGATGTTACTGTAGATTATGAAGTTCTGGCGACAATTAAACCTAAAGGTCCAGTAAATGATATTCAAGGAACGCAACCTCATAATGGAACAGTTTGGCATAATTATGTTGATAAAGAGGGAACGGCGGGATATCCAAGTGGTGCAAGCCAAGCTTGGAGTAAAAATGGTCAAGTGGTTTCTAGCTCGCCTATCAATACAACTGATACAGGAAGAAATACCTACCAAGTGACCTTTACCTATCCGGTAGGTCGTATGGGGGAGAATGACTCTAATAAATTAAGTCATACAGTTAATGTTGTCCATGATGTCTATAAGTTTGAATCAAATCGTTCTTATACTTTCACACAGAATAAAACAGATGATCCAGCTTATAAACAAGCAGTGGCAAATCCTAAAGAAGCGGTTACAAAAGTATCTGGAAGCCCAGAGTTTAATGCAGCAAACACTAATTACAAATGGGTCAATGGTGTACCGTCACTCACTGAGGTAGGAACCTTTACTAAGGAAGTAGAAGTAGAACTACCTGCAGATTCAACAGGGGTCAGAGTTAAACAGAATGTCCCCGTTACTGTGAAAGTAAAGCCACAAGCCCCTGAAATTGCAGCTGATTCAGTGAATGAAAAAGGTGGTTTGCCAAATCGTTCAATTGTTGTAACGAATGTGACACCTGGAGCTCTTGTAACCTTGGCTTTAGCAGGCTATACGTTCGAGAAAAAAGCGAAGGACAACGAATCAAGCGTTACCTTTGAACCTGCTGATCTGAAAAAAGCATACGACGGCAATAATGGACTCTTACCTACAGGAAATGTAACGGTTAAACAAGAGAAAGTTGTAACGACTCCTTCTGGAGGAACAGAGACCCTTACTTCTGCCACAACTACTAAAACCATTACTAAAGAAAATGTAGCTCCAAATCCTGAATTTGAAATCTATGTCAAGAATGATAAGACTAAAAAGTGGGAAAAGCTTTCTCCGAAAAATAATGTCCGTCCTGGCACGAGTGGATACGAGATTTTTGCCGGAGATGAAGTTAAAGTTGTCTTAAAAGGTTCAGATAATAGTGGCAAAATCAAAGAACTGAAGCTTTATGATGGTATTTCTGATAAAACTAGAATATTCCAAGATGGATATTCTTCGAATGATGATGCGCCAGGATTCAAGAATACACCAACGAATGCTCCTGCTACTTTAGAATATACAGCGACTTATAATCCTAATCAGGAATATGCTGACACAAATAAATGGAATCTCGGGACCAAAGCTGTAGACTTGTCTAATAACGAAGCACGTACTCCGACAGTAGTTGTTGCTCAAGGTAAATTGAATGAAAGATTCCCTGGTAAGAAGCCGTCAGTAGTCTTTCAAGTTGAACATCCAAACGCTCTGAACCAGCGTGAGAAAGATAAGATCTTGGCTGCTGTGAAAACAGCAAATCCAGAGACTGCAAACCGTATTAGAAGTTATTCTATTGCAGAAAATGGAACGGTGACTATCACTTATAAAGATGGAACGGTAAATACGGTAACACCGGATATATCAGATTCAGATTACCGTGCATCAGTGTCAGCGTCGACAAGTGCAAGTCAAAGTGCCTCAGCTTCAGCCTCTACAAGCGCAGTAGCAAGTGCTTCAGCGTCAACAAGTGCGGTGGCTTCAGCCTCAGCGTCAACAAGTGCGGTGGCTTCAGCTTCAGCGTCAACAAGTGCGGTAGCAAGTGCCTCAGCGTCAACAAGTGCGGTGGCAAGTGCTTCAGCATCTACTAGTGCAGTAGCAAGTGCTTCAGCGTCAACAAGTGCAGTAGCCTCAGCGTCAGCATCAACCAGCGCGGTAGCAAGTGCTTCAGCATCAACTAGTGCAGTAGCAAGCGCCTCAGCATCGACAAGTGCGGTAGCCTCAGCTTCAGCGTCAACAAGTGCGGTGGCTTCAGCTTCAGCATCAACTAGTGCAGTAGCCTCAGCTTCAGCATCAACCAGTGCAGTGGCTTCAGCTTCAGCGTCAACAAGCGCGGTAGCCTCAGCTTCAGCGTCAACAAGTGCGGTGGCTTCAGCTTCAGCCTCAACAAGCGCGGTAGCCTCAGCCTCAGCATCTACTAGCGCAGTGGCTTCAGCTTCAGCGTCAACAAGTGCAGTAGCTTCAGCTTCAGCGTCAACAAGTGCAGTAGCTTCAGCTTCAGCGTCAACTAGTGCAGTAGCTTCAGCTTCAGCGTCAACGAGTGCAGTAGCCTCAGCTTCAGCATCAACCAGTGCAGTGGCTTCAGCTTCAGCATCAACCAGTGCAGTGGCTTCAGCTTCAGCGTCAACAAGTGCAGTGGCTTCAGCTTCAGCATCAACCAGTGCAGTGGCTTCAGCTTCAGCATCAACCAGTGCAGTGGCTTCAGCTTCAGCGTCAACAAGTGCAGTAGCTTCAGCTTCAGCGTCAACGAGTGCGGTAGCCTCAGCTTCAGCATCAACAAGTGCAGTGGCTTCAGCTTCAGCATCGACAAGTGCGGTAGCAAGTGCTTCAGCATCAACTAGCGCAGTAGCCTCAGCGTCAGCATCGACTAGCGCGGTAGCCTCAGCTTCAGCGTCAACAAGTGCGGTAGCAAGCGCCTCAGCATCAACAAGTGCAGTGGCATCAGCTTCAGCGTCAACAAGCGCGGTAGCAAGTGCTTCAGCATCTACTAGTGCAGTAGCAAGCGCCTCAGCATCAACAAGTGCAGTGGCATCAGCTTCAGCGTCAACAAGCGCGGTAGCAAGTGCTTCAGCATCTACTAGTGCGGTAGCAAGTGCTTCAGCATCAACTAGTGCAGTAGCAAGCGCCTCAGCATCGACAAGTGCGGTAGCCTCAGCTTCAGCGTCAACAAGTGCGGTGGCTTCAGCTTCAGCATCAACTAGTGCAGTAGCCTCAGCTTCAGCATCAACCAGTGCAGTGGCTTCAGCTTCAGCCTCAACAAGCGCGGTAGCCTCAGCCTCAGCATCTACTAGCGCAGTGGCTTCAGCTTCAGCGTCAACAAGTGCAGTAGCTTCAGCTTCAGCGTCAACAAGTGCAGTAGCTTCAGCTTCAGCGTCAACTAGTGCAGTAGCTTCAGCTTCAGCGTCAACGAGTGCAGTAGCCTCAGCTTCAGCATCAACCAGTGCAGTGGCTTCAGCTTCAGCATCAACCAGTGCAGTGGCTTCAGCTTCAGCGTCAACAAGTGCAGTAGCTTCAGCTTCAGCATCAACAAGTGCAGTGGCTTCAGCTTCAGCATCAAGCAGTGCAGTGGCTTCAGCTTCAGCGTCAACAAGTGCAGTAGCTTCAGCTTCAGCGTCAACGAGTGCGGTAGCCTCAGCTTCAGCATCAACAAGTGCAGTGGCTTCAGCTTCAGCGTCAACAAGTGCGGTAGCAAGCGCCTCGGCATCAACTAGTGCAGTAGCCTCAGCTTCAGCATCTACTAGTGCAGTGGCTTCAGCTTCAGCGTCAACAAGTGCAGTAGCTTCAGCTTCAGCGTCAACGAGTGCGGTAGCCTCAGCTTCAGCATCAACTAGTGCAGTGGCATCAGCTTCAGCGTCAACCAGTGCAGTGGCTTCAGCTTCAGCGTCAACAAGTGCAGTAGCTTCAGCTTCAGCGTCAACGAGTGCGGTAGCCTCAGCTTCAGCATCAACAAGTGCAGTGGCTTCAGCTTCAGCATCGACAAGTGCGGTAGCAAGTGCTTCAGCATCAACTAGCGCAGTAGCCTCAGCGTCAGCATCGACTAGCGCGGTAGCCTCAGCTTCAGCGTCAACAAGTGCGGTAGCAAGCGCCTCAGCATCAACAAGTGCAGTGGCATCAGCTTCAGCGTCAACAAGCGCGGTAGCAAGTGCTTCAGCATCTACTAGTGCAGTAGCAAGCGCCTCAGCATCAACAAGTGCAGTGGCATCAGCTTCAGCGTCAACAAGCGCGGTAGCAAGTGCTTCAGCATCTACTAGTGCAGTAGCAAGCGCCTCAGCGTCAACAAGTGCAGTAGCCTCAGCTTCAGCGTCAACAAGTGCGGTAGCAAGTGCTTCAGCATCAACTAGTGCAGTAGCAAGCGCCTCAGCATCGACAAGTGCGGTAGCCTCAGCTTCAGCGTCAACAAGTGCAGTGGCTTCAGCTTCAGCGTCAACAAGTGCAGTAGCTTCAGCTTCAGCATCAACAAGTGCAGTGGCTTCAGCTTCAGCATCAACCAGTGCAGTGGCTTCAGCTTCAGCGTCAACTAGTGCAGTAGCTTCAGCTTCAGCGTCAACGAGTGCGGTAGCCTCAGCTTCAGCATCAACAAGTGCAGTGGCTTCAGCTTCAGCATCGACAAGTGCGGTAGCAAGTGCTTCAGCATCAACTAGCGCAGTAGCCTCAGCTTCAGCGTCAACAAGTGCAGTAGCCTCAGCTTCAGCCTCAACGAGTGCGGTAGCAAGTGCATCGGCATCAACAAGTGCAGTAGCCTCAGCTTCAGCATCGACTAGCGCAGTAGCCTCAGCTTCAGCATCGACTAGCGCAGTAGCTTCAGCTTCAGCGTCAACAAGCGCAGTGGCTTCAGCTTCAGCATCGACAAGCGCAGTAGCAAGTGCCTCAGCGTCAACAAGTGCAGTCGCCTCAGCCTCAGCTTCAACAAGTGCGGTAGCTTCAGCCTCAGCCTCAACGAGCGCAGTAGCTTCAGCTTCAGCATCAACGAGCGCAGTAGCAAGTGCCTCAGCGTCAACAAGCGCGGTAGCAAGTGCCTCAGCATCGACTAGCGCAGTAGCCTCAGCTTCAGCGTCAACAAGTGCAGTAGCTTCAGCATCAGCGTCAACAAGCGCGGTAGCTTCAGCCTCAGCATCGACAAGTGCAGTAGCTTCAGCATCAGCATCAACTAGTGCAGTGGCTTCAGCTTCAGCGTCAACAAGCGCGGTAGCAAGTGCTTCAGCATCTACTAGTGCAGTGGCTTCAGCTTCAGCATCGACAAGTGCGGTAGCAAGTGCTTCAGCATCAACTAGTGCAGTAGCAAGCGCCTCAGCATCGACAAGTGCGGTAGCCTCAGCTTCAGCGTCAACAAGTGCGGTGGCTTCAGCTTCAGCATCAACTAGTGCAGTAGCCTCAGCTTCAGCATCAACCAGTGCAGTGGCTTCAGCTTCAGCGTCAACGAGTGCGGTAGCAAGTGCTTCAGCATCAACTAGTGCAGTAGCCTCAGCTTCAGCATCAACCAGTGCAGTGGCTTCAGCTTCAGCGTCAACAAGTGCAGTAGCTTCAGCTTCAGCGTCAACAAGTGCAGTGGCTTCAGCTTCAGCATCGACAAGCGCAGTAGCAAGTGCCTCAGCGTCAACAAGTGCAGTCGCTTCAGCTTCAGCATCAACAAGTGCGGTAGCCTCAGCTTCAGCGTCAACAAGTGCGGTAGCCTCAGCATCAGCGTCAACAAGTGCAGTAGCCTCAGCATCAGCGTCAACAAGTGCGGTAGCCTCAGCTTCAGCGTCAACAAGCGCGGTAGCTTCAGCCTCAGCATCAACAAGTGCAGTAGCTTCAGCATCAGCGTCAACAAGCGCGGTAGCTTCAGCCTCAGCATCAACAAGTGCAGTAGCTTCAGCATCAGCGTCAACAAGCGCGGTAGCTTCAGCTTCAGCATCAGCGTCAACAAGCGCGGTAGCAAGTGCTTCAGCATCTACTAGTGCAGTGGCTTCAGCTTCAGCGTCAACAAGCGCGGTAGCAAGTGCTTCAGCATCAACAAGTGCAGTAGCAAGTGCTTCAGCGTCAACAAGTGCAGTAGCAAGTGCTTCAGCGTCAACAAGCGCGGTAGCCTCAGCTTCAGCATCGACAAGTGCAGTAGCCTCAGCTTCAGCATCGACTAGCGCAGTAGCCTCAGCTTCAGCATCGACTAGCGCAGTAGCTTCAGCTTCAGCGTCAACAAGCGCAGTGGCTTCAGCTTCAGCATCGACAAGCGCAGTAGCAAGTGCCTCAGCGTCAACAAGTGCAGTCGCCTCAGCTTCAGCCTCAACAAGTGCGGTAGCCTCAGCTTCAGCGTCAACAAGTGCGGTAGCCTCAGCATCAGCGTCAACAAGTGCAGTAGCCTCAGCATCAGCGTCAACAAGTGCGGTAGCCTCAGCTTCAGCGTCAACAAGCGCGGTAGCTTCAGCCTCAGCATCGACAAGTGCAGTAGCTTCAGCATCAGCGTCAACAAGCGCGGTAGCTTCAGCCTCAGCATCGACAAGTGCAGTAGCTTCAGCATCAGCGTCAACAAGCGCGGTAGCTTCAGCTTCAGCATCAGCGTCAACAAGCGCGGTAGCAAGTGCTTCAGCATCTACTAGTGCAGTGGCTTCAGCTTCAGCGTCAACAAGCGCGGTAGCAAGTGCTTCAGCATCAACAAGTGCAGTAGCAAGTGCTTCAGCGTCAACAAGTGCAGTAGCAAGTGCTTCAGCATCAACAAGTGCAGTAGCAAGTGCTTCAGCGTCAACAAGTGCAGTAGCAAGTGCTTCAGCGTCAACAAGCGCGGTAGCAAGTGCTTCAGCATCAACAAGTGCGGTGGCAAGTGCTTCAGCGTCAACAAGTGCAGTGGCATCAGCTTCAGCCTCAACCAGTGCAGTGGCTTCAGCTTCAGCCTCAACAAGTGCGGTAGCCTCAGCTTCAGCGTCAACAAGTGCGGTAGCCTCAGCTTCAGCGTCAACAAGTGCAGTAGCCTCAGCATCAGCGTCAACAAGTGCGGTAGCCTCAGCTTCAGCGTCAACAAGCGCGGTAGCTTCAGCCTCAGCATCGACAAGTGCAGTAGCTTCAGCATCAGCGTCAACAAGCGCGGTAGCTTCAGCCTCAGCATCGACAAGTGCAGTAGCTTCAGCATCAGCGTCAACAAGCGCGGTAGCTTCAGCTTCAGCATCAGCGTCAACAAGCGCGGTAGCAAGTGCTTCAGCATCTACTAGTGCAGTGGCTTCAGCTTCAGCGTCAACAAGCGCGGTAGCAAGTGCTTCAGCATCAACAAGTGCAGTAGCAAGTGCTTCAGCGTCAACAAGTGCAGTAGCAAGTGCTTCAGCGTCAACAAGCGCGGTAGCCTCAGCTTCAGCATCGACAAGTGCGGTGGCAAGTGCTTCAGCGTCAACAAGTGCAGTGGCATCAGCTTCAGCCTCAACAAGTGCGGTAGCCTCAGCTTCAGCCTCAACAAGTGCGGTAGCCTCAGCTTCAGCCTCAACCAGTGCAGTGGCTTCAGCTTCAGCGTCAACAAGTGCGGTAGCCTCAGCTTCAGCGTCAACAAGTGCAGTAGCCTCAGCTTCAGCATCGACAAGTGCGGTGGCCTCAGCTTCAGCATCTACTAGTGTAGTGGCATCAGCTTCAGCGTCAACAAGTGCGGTAGCTTCAGCTTCAGCGTCAACAAGTGCAGTAGCAAGTGCTTCAGCGTCAACAAGTGCAGTAGCAAGTGCTTCAGCGTCAACAAGTGCAGTAGCAAGCGCCTCAGCATCGACAAGTGCGGTAGCCTCAGCTTCAGCGTCAACAAGTGCGGTGGCTTCAGCTTCAGCATCAACTAGTGCAGTAGCCTCAGCTTCAGCATCAACCAGTGCAGTGGCTTCAGCTTCAGCGTCAACAAGTGCAGTAGCTTCAGCATCAGCGTCAACAAGCGCGGTAGCTTCAGCCTCAGCATCGACAAGTGCAGTAGCTTCAGCCTCAGCGTCAACAAGCGCGGTAGCTTCAGCTTCAGCATCAACTAGTGCAGTAGCCTCAGCTTCAGCATCAACTAGTGCGGTGGCTTCAGCTTCAGCATCAACGAGCGCGGTAGCAAGTGCATCGGCTTCAACTAGCGCGGTAGCAAGTGCCTCAGCGTCAACAAGTGCAGTAGCTTCAGCCTCAGCGTCAACAAGTGCAGTAGCTTCAGCCTCAGCATCAACAAGTGCAGTGGCTTCAGCTTCAGCGTCAACAAGCGCGGTAGCAAGTGCTTCAGCATCTACTAGCGCAGTAGCCTCAGCTTCAGCATCAACCAGCGCGGTAGCAAGTGCTTCAGCATCTACTAGTGCAGTGGCTTCAGCTTCAGCGTCAACAAGTGCAGTAGCAAGTGCTTCAGCGTCAACAAGTGCAGTAGCAAGCGCCTCAGCATCGACAAGTGCGGTAGCCTCAGCTTCAGCGTCAACAAGTGCGGTGGCTTCAGCTTCAGCATCAACTAGTGCAGTAGCCTCAGCTTCAGCATCAACCAGTGCAGTGGCTTCAGCTTCAGCGTCAACAAGTGCAGTAGCTTCAGCATCAGCGTCAACAAGCGCGGTAGCTTCAGCCTCAGCATCGACAAGTGCAGTAGCTTCAGCCTCAGCGTCAACAAGCGCGGTAGCTTCAGCTTCAGCATCAACTAGTGCAGTAGCCTCAGCTTCAGCATCAACTAGTGCGGTGGCTTCAGCTTCAGCATCAACGAGCGCGGTAGCAAGTGCATCGGCTTCAACTAGCGCGGTAGCAAGTGCCTCAGCGTCAACTAGTGCAGTAGCAAGCGCCTCAGCGTCAACAAGTGCAGTAGCTTCAGCCTCAGCATCAACAAGTGCAGTGGCTTCAGCTTCAGCGTCAACAAGCGCGGTAGCAAGTGCTTCAGCATCTACTAGCGCAGTAGCCTCAGCTTCAGCATCAACCAGCGCGGTAGCAAGTGCTTCAGCATCTACTAGTGCAGTGGCTTCAGCTTCAGCGTCAACAAGTGCAGTAGCAAGTGCTTCAGCGTCAACAAGTGCAGTAGCAAGCGCCTCAGCATCGACAAGTGCGGTAGCCTCAGCTTCAGCGTCAACAAGTGCGGTGGCTTCAGCTTCAGCATCAACTAGTGCAGTAGCCTCAGCTTCAGCATCAACCAGTGCAGTGGCTTCAGCTTCAGCGTCAACAAGTGCAGTAGCTTCAGCATCAGCGTCAACAAGCGCGGTAGCTTCAGCCTCAGCATCGACAAGTGCAGTAGCTTCAGCCTCAGCGTCAACAAGCGCGGTAGCTTCAGCTTCAGCATCAACTAGTGCAGTAGCCTCAGCTTCAGCATCAACTAGTGCGGTGGCTTCAGCTTCAGCATCAACGAGCGCGGTAGCAAGTGCATCGGCTTCAACTAGCGCGGTAGCAAGTGCCTCAGCGTCAACTAGTGCAGTAGCAAGCGCCTCAGCGTCAACAAGTGCAGTAGCTTCAGCCTCAGCATCAACAAGTGCAGTGGCTTCAGCTTCAGCGTCAACAAGCGCGGTAGCAAGTGCTTCAGCATCTACTAGCGCAGTAGCCTCAGCTTCAGCATCAACCAGCGCGGTAGCAAGTGCTTCAGCATCTACTAGTGCAGTGGCTTCAGCTTCAGCGTCAACAAGTGCAGTAGCAAGTGCTTCAGCGTCAACAAGTGCAGTAGCAAGCGCCTCAGCATCGACAAGTGCGGTAGCCTCAGCTTCAGCGTCAACAAGTGCGGTGGCTTCAGCTTCAGCATCAACTAGTGCAGTAGCCTCAGCTTCAGCATCAACCAGTGCAGTGGCTTCAGCTTCAGCGTCAACAAGTGCAGTAGCTTCAGCATCAGCGTCAACAAGCGCGGTAGCTTCAGCCTCAGCATCGACAAGTGCAGTAGCTTCAGCCTCAGCGTCAACAAGCGCGGTAGCTTCAGCTTCAGCATCAACTAGTGCAGTAGCCTCAGCTTCAGCATCAACTAGTGCGGTGGCATCAGCGTCAACAAGCGCGGTAGCAAGTGCATCGGCTTCAACTAGCGCGGTAGCAAGTGCCTCAGCGTCAACTAGTGCAGTAGCAAGCGCCTCAGCGTCAACAAGTGCAGTAGCTTCAGCCTCAGCATCAACAAGTGCAGTGGCTTCAGCTTCAGCGTCAACAAGCGTGGTAGCAAGTGCTTCAGCATCTACTAGCGCAGTAGCCTCAGCTTCAGCATCAACCAGCGCGGTAGCAAGTGCTTCAGCATCTACTAGTGCAGTGGCTTCAGCTTCAGCGTCAACAAGTGCAGTAGCAAGTGCTTCAGCGTCAACAAGTGCAGTAGCAAGCGCCTCAGCATCGACAAGTGCGGTAGCCTCAGCTTCAGCGTCAACAAGTGCGGTGGCTTCAGCTTCAGCATCAACTAGTGCAGTAGCCTCAGCTTCAGCATCAACCAGTGCAGTGGCTTCAGCTTCAGCGTCAACAAGTGCAGTAGCTTCAGCATCAGCGTCAACAAGCGCGGTAGCTTCAGCCTCAGCATCGACAAGTGCAGTAGCTTCAGCCTCAGCGTCAACAAGCGCGGTAGCTTCAGCTTCAGCATCAACTAGTGCAGTAGCCTCAGCTTCAGCATCAACTAGTGCGGTGGCATCAGCGTCAACAAGCGCGGTAGCAAGTGCATCGGCTTCAACTAGCGCGGTAGCAAGTGCCTCAGCGTCAACTAGTGCAGTAGCAAGCGCCTCAGCGTCAACAAGTGCAGTAGCTTCAGCCTCAGCATCAACAAGTGCAGTGGCTTCAGCTTCAGCGTCAACAAGCGTGGTAGCAAGTGCTTCAGCATCTACTAGTGCAGTAGCAAGCGCCTCAGCATCGACAAGTGCAGTAGCCTCAGCGTCAGTTTCAGCCTCAGTGAGCACATCAGTTTCAAATTCAGCATCGACAAGTACTTCGATTTCTGTTTCAAATTCAGCAAACCATTCGAACTCACAAGTTGGAAATACTTCTGAATCAACAGGTAAATCTCAAAAAGAATTGCCAAATACAGGTACAGAAGCTTCCAAATCATCTGTACTCCTTGGAGCTTTGGCAGCTGTGACTGGTTTAGGTCTGTTTGCAAAACGCCGTAAACGTGATGATGAAGAGTAATCGGATTAAAAATACATAGAAAGTATTATTATTTCGATTTATGAAGAATCCCTTGGATGAAAAATCATCCAGGGGATTTTTTGCGTTTTAAAGGTTAAGGGAGACAGAAAAATAGCATAAAAAATGTTATAATAGTAAGAAAGGAGAACGATTACATGACTGAAAAAATTACGGTAATTGTACCAGTTTATAATGTTGAAAATTACCTAGAAAAATGTTTGGATAGTTTAATTAATCAAACATATAAAAATATTGAGATAATTGTAATCAATGATGGTTCTACAGATAATTCGGGTGAAATTTGTCAAGAGTATGCACAAAAAGATAATCGAATTGTCTATATTGAAAAAGAGAATGGTGGTTTATCAGATGCAAGAAATGTAGGTCTGGACAAGATGACTGGTTCCTATGTAACTTTCATTGATTCTGATGATTGGATAGAACAAGATTATATAGAAACTCTATATAAAAAAATAGTAGAGTATCAGGCAGATATTTCTGTTGGAAATTATTATTCTTACAATGAAGATGAGGAAACATATTATTTCCATATATATGGGGATTCCTACTATGAGAAAGTATATGACAATATTTCTATTTTTGAAAACTTATATGAATCTCAAGAAATGAAGAGTTTTGCTTTGATATCTGCTTGGGGCAAACTCTATAAAGCGAAATTGTTTGATTATCTCCGGTTTGATAAAGGTAAACTCGGCGAAGATGGTTATTTTAATCAAAAAATGTACTTATCTGTAAATAAAGTAGTTTATTTAAATAAAGGTTTGTACGCATATCGCCAGAGAAGTGGAAGTATTACAAACACTTGGACAGAAAAGTGGATGCATGCCTTGGTTGATGCTATGTCTGAGCGTATAACGCTACTAGCTAATATGGGTTATCCTCTTGACAAACACTTGGCAGTTTATCGTCAGATGTTGGAAGTCAGTCTCGCAAACGGTCAGGCTAGTGGTTTATCTGACACAGCAACATATAAAGAGTTTGAAATGAAAAGAACTCTTTTGAATCAGTTATCAATACAGGAGCAAAAGGAAAAGAAAGCCATTGTCCTCGCAGCAAATTATGCTTATGTAGAGCAGGTGATAACTACAATTAAGTCTATTTGTTATCATAATCGTTCGATTCGGTTTTATCTGATTAATAGTGATTTTCCTAATGAATGGTTGAAACAATTAAATAAGCGCTTGGAAAAGTTTGATTCAGAAATTATCAATTGTCGGGTAACTTCTGAGCAAATTTCACGTTACAAAACAGATATCAGTTACACTGTTTTTCTGCGCTATTTTGTGGCTGATTTCGTGAAAGAGGACAAGGCTCTTTATTTAGACTGCGATTTAGTAGTAACAAAAAATCTAGATGACTTATTTGCTACAGATTTACAGGACTATCCTTTGGCTGCTATTCGAGATTTTGGAGGCAGAGCCTATTTTGGTCGAGAAATCTTTAATGCAGGTGTTCTCTTGATTAATAATGCTCTTTGGAAGCAAGAGAATATAACTCAAAAGTTGATTGATTTAACCAATGAATGGCATGATAAAGTGGATCAGGCTGATCAAAGTATTTTAAATATGCTTTTTGAAAATAAATGGCTAGAACTAGATTTTGATAATAATCATATTGTCATTCATGAACGTTTCGCAAACTATCGTTTTCCAAATGGTCAAGAATATCCAGGGATCATCCATTATTTATCAGAGAGAAAGCCTTGGCAGGTACATGCTGGACAAACCTATCGTGATGTTTGGTGGTATTACCATGATATGGAATGGACAGAGTTAGGAAAAAATCATCATTTACATTCTCTTAAAAAATTGCATATTTATCCTATTAAATTTCCGTTTTCTTGTTTGATTTATACAGCTTCAGATCAAATTGAGCAGTTGGAAACACTAATAGTGGCTTTACCAGAAGTGCAATTTAAGATTGCAGCAAGGGTAATCGTTAGTGAGAATCTTTCTAGATTTGTTGTGTATCCAAATGTCACTGTCTATTCTGGAACAGTATCTTTAGAGGAATTGGATAGAGAATTGGTAGAGACGAGTCAAGTACTTTTAGATATCAACTATGGTGAGAAGGAAGTAGAGATATTAGAGCAATTTATTTCCCAAAATAAACCAATTTTAGCCTTTGAAAATACAAAATCGTATGAAGCGAATCAAGAGATATATCAGATTGATCAAGTTTCAGAAATGATAGATAGAATAAGAGAGTTAAATAGATGAGGAAAAATACTGTGCGAGGCGATGCACTAATTTTAACTGTAAGTGATCAGATTGAACAATTAGAATATATTTTAGAAAACTTACCAGATATTTGTTTTCATATTGCAGCTCCTGTACACTTTTCTGAAAAGATAGGAGTACTGGAGTCAAAATACAATGTCCGTCTCGTGACAGTTACAACTGATCAGCAAATTGACTTTCTAGTGAATATGTGTGATTTCTTACTAGATATCAATCATTTTCAAGAAGTGAATGCTATTGTATCGAGATTTTTGCAGGTTGAGAAACCTGCCTTTGCTTTTGATAATACAGTCCATGGAAATCAGGGGCAGGAAGTTTTTCTATCAAGTACACCAGATAAATTGGTTTCTAGAGTGAGAGAGTATCTGAATGAAGTCAGAGTATGTACCAATCATCAAGAAAATATCATCCAAGATGGAAATTGGAATGTATTTCAAATTGATAGTAAAGCTAGTCTAATTGTGGGAAGCAATGTCATTTGTAGAAATTTTGAGAATTTCCATGTTTCTTCAGGGAAGTTAATACTGCATGATGGTGTCTTTATTAATAACTCTTGTAGTTTCAACTGTATGGAAAGAATTGAAATCGGTTCTGGAACTATGATGGGAGAGGGAGTTCGTTTTTACGACCATGATCATATCTACACAGCTGAGAAAATCGAAAAATGGCAGTGGACTACAGCACCAGTTAGAGTTGGAAGAGATTGTTGGATAGGAAGTAATGTCACGATTTTAAAAGGAGTGACTATTGGGGATAATACCATTATAGGTGCAGGATGCTTAGTGCGTAAAGATATTCCGGCTAATAGTGTGGTTTATAATGATGGGAATCTTATTGTAAAAGAAAGAGGATAATTTGGAGCTATGGATATAAAAAAAGCGATCGTTTTAGGAGCAGATAATAATTATCGTGACAAGTTGGAAACGACTATTAAATCTATTTGTTATCATAATAAGGATTTGAAATTTTACATTTTTAACGAAGATATTCCCAAAGAGTGGTTCTGTCTCATGGAAAAGAAATTGGGGAAAATAAACTGTGAAATTTTAAATATAAGGATTGATGCAGAAAAAGTAAAACACTTTTCTACTCCTAATAAGCATATTAGATATATGACCTATTTTCGCTATTTTATTCCTGAAATTGTGGAAGAAAGTAGGGCTTTATACTTAGATTGTGATATGATCGTTCACAAAAGCTTGGATAAGTTATTTGAAATATCTTTTGATGGAAACTATATTCTCGCTGTTCGGGACTCATGGGATGTAAATTCTTTTAATGCAGGAATGATGGTTGTTAATGTTGACAAATGGGTGTCAGAAAATATTTGTCAGCAATTGCTAGATTTAACTCATGAAAAACACCAAGAAGTATATGGAGATCAAGGGGTTTTAAATTTATTATTTAAAGATAAATGGAAAGAGTTAACTCCCTATTTTGATTTTATGGTTGGGCTAGATGCAGAAATTTTTTATGAAAAAAGACCAGATTGGTTTTTACAGAAATGGGATGTGTCATATGAGCCGGCTATTATCCATTTTGAAGGAAAACATAAACCATGGAATCATTCGATAAAAACAAGATATCGAGAATTATGGTGGTTTTACAATGGTTTAGATTGGCAAACTATTTTATCAGAAAAGGATACAAAACCGACATCGTTTAGTGACATCGCAACAGTTAGTTTATTTCATACAGCTATCTTTACAGATACGCAAGAGTTGGAACATATAGAATATCTTGTAGAAAAACTTCCAAATGTCCATTTTCATATTTTTGCTCATAGTTATTTTGGATCGAGAGTATTTAATTTAGAAGTTTTTAAGAACGTATCACTTTATCCTAATTATACTTCATATCAATCTCAAGAAATTCTGAGTAAGTTAGATTTTTATTTAGATATTAATCATTATCAGGAAATAGATAATATTCTTTCAGTGGTTAAACAGTTATCAAAACCAATATTTGCATTTGAAAATACTAGCCATGATGCGAATAATCGAAGTCATATATTTTCTTCGGCAGAGCCGGAGAAAATGGTAGAGTCTATTAGACAATTCTTAGGAGAATAGTTGAATTGCTTATGAATGAATTAATTAGTATCATAGTTCCAATTTATAATGTTGAAAATTATTTGAGACAGTGTTTAGATAGTATTCAGAATCAGACTTATCAAAATTTTGAGTGTTTATTAATCAATGACGGTTCTCCAGATAATTCTGCTGATATTTGTAGAGAGTATCTTGAGAAGGATTCTCGGTTCAAATATTTTGAGAAAGAAAATGGTGGAGTATCATCAGCTAGAAATTTAGGTATTGAATGTTCGGGGGGGACGTATATTACTTTTATTGATGCAGATGATTGGGTGGATTCTGACTATTTAGAAGTCCTTTACAATGCGCTTATAGATGAGAATGCAGACATATCAGTATCTACTTATAAAAGGTTTCATATGGCGGATAATTGCTGGTATATTCATTCTTTTCAGAGGGGATATGAAAAAAGAGTATTTACAAATCAAGAATTAATTGATGAATTTATAGATTTAGATACATTTGATTATTCCTATCGTTATGTATGTGGCAAATTAGTTCGCAAATGTCTGTTAGATAAGATCGCTTTTAACGAAATGACAACCCTTGGTGAAGATATGGAATTTTGGCTAAAATTATATCTTATTTCTAACAAAGTTGTGTTCGTTAATAGAGATAGCTATATATATCGTTTAGATAATGTTGACAGACATTTTGGGTTAGAAAAAATTCGTAGTGATATTCAACAGCGATTGAATTTTATCGCATTTCTTGCAGTTAGAGGTGTAAATGTATCAAAATATGTAAAAACTTGTTTATCTTTAATTACAAGTCAAGTTGCGAGACTAAAGGAGTCGCCTGAATATGATACATCTGAAACAATAAGGTGGCTTCATGAGGTTATGTTTTTACTAGAGGAGAAAAGCGAATCATAAAATGTTGGAAAATGAATTAATCAGCATTGTAATTCCAATTTACAATGTAGAAAATTATTTGAGACAATGCTTGGATAGTATTGTTGCTCAAACATATCAAAATTTCGAGTGTTTATTAATCAATGATGGTTCACCTGATCATTCAGCGGATATTTGTAGAGAATATGTTTCTAAAGATTCTCGTTTTCGTTATTTTGAAAAGGAAAATGGTGGGGTGTCCTCTGCAAGAAATCTGGGAATTGAGCATTCTAAAGGAGAGTATATTACTTTTATTGATTCGGATGATTGGGTAGATTCTGATTATTTAGAAGTTTTATATACGACTCTTTTAGAAGAAGGAGCAGATATAGCTGTCTCGACATATAAAAAATTCAATATAAAAGATAATTGTTTCTACTTTCATATTTTTCAAAGAGGATATGATAAAAAGACATTTACAGGTCAAGAATTGATTGATAATTTGCAAGCATTGTCTTCTTTTGATCATTCTTATAGCTCTACCTGGGGGAAATTGGTTAAGAGTGTAAGAGTGGAAACTATTCGTTTCAATGAAGAAACAACTTTAGGAGAAGATATGGAATTTTGGTATAAATTATATCTAATTTCTGATAAAATTGTATATGTAAACAAAGATAATTACATTTATCGAACTAGTAGTGATGAATACAAACATTTTGAATTAGAAAAAATTAGGAGTGATATTCAACAACGATTGAATTTTATTGCATTTCTAACTGCTAGAAAGTTAGAAGTTAGTTCGTATGTAGATGACTGTATTGTGTATCTTCGCTATTTAGTTGACAAGATAAAATTCGAGGAATTGGAATTTACTCAAACTGCAAGATGGTTGCAAGAGGTACTATTTCTATTAGAAGGATAATATATCAGTCTGTAGGTCAAGAAAAAGTTTTTGTAGATGTTGAGAGGATTGTTTGAAATCACGAACTAGGAAAAAAGATATGATAGAAAGTGGAGAGAAATGAAGCTACATATTACCAATCTGTATGGGATGGCTCGAGAAAGTACAGCAACCATTGCTCAAAATGCTGTTCAAAAGATAGCTAGTCAACTAGGATTTAGAGAGTTAGGGATTTATTTTTACCATGCATCAGCTGAAACTGTAGAAGAGAGAAGTAGAAGATTAGACGGGATTCTAGCAAGTGTTTCAATGGGAGATGTGGTCATTTTTCAAACACCTACTTGGAATGGTCTAGAGTTTGAAAGAGAATTTTTAAGTAAGTTGAAACTTCTCAATGTGAAAATCATAGTATTTGTTCATGATGTGATTCCTCTGATGTTTAAAGCAAATGAATTTCTGATGCAGGATTATATCAATCTTTACAACATGGCAGATAGCATCATCTTACCATCAGAAGCTATGAAAGATAAACTACTTCAACAAGGATTGAATGTTAAAAAAATCATTTTTCAAAGAATGTGGGATCATCCTCATGATTTGGACTTACATGAACCTATATTTAAAAAAGAAATTTATTTTGCAGGAAATTTAAGTCGTTTCCCAGAATTAAAAACTTGGGAAGGTACAATTCCGCTAACAGTATTTACAAATGAAGAACCCTTTCCTTTATCGAATCAAGTTTATATTGCGGGTTGGAAGACGGATGAAGAAATGCTTTTAGAGTTATCGAAGGGCGGATTTGGACTTGTTTGGACTACATATCAAAATGAAGAACAAAATGTAGATTACTACAGTATGAATGTTTCTTATAAATTGAGTACTTATTTAGCGGCAGGTATCCCTGTCATTATTCCTGCTACCTTGTCTAACTCGGACTTTATAGTAGAGCAAGGATTGGGATTTGTAGTTGATAACTTAAAAGAAGCGAACCTTTTGGTGGAACAATTATCAGAGGAAGCCTATCTTCAAATGTGTAGTAGAGTGCGTTATTTTTCCTTTTTACTAAGTCAAGGTTTTTTTGCAAAACAGTTCTTATTGCAAGCAGTTTTTGAAATAGGGATAAAAAAAAATCATGCACTACGAGGCTTGCAACTCCTTACAGTTACCAATAGTCAAGATTTAGAACAGATTGAATATCTGGTAGAACATCTTCCTGAATGTGATTTTAGTATTGTGGCAAGAACTGTGATGGGACCACGTTTAACTGATTTAGCTGAGAAAGAAAATGTCTATCTATATCCGGCCTCAGATTCAGAAAAGATTGAGGAACTATTAGACAAGACTGATCTATATTTGGATATTAACTATGGTGGGGAAGTAGATGGCGTGTTTAATCGCCTATTAGAAAAAAATATTCCTAGTTTTGCTTTTTATAAAACACAAAATGGAGAAAGAGGGCAATATCTATTTTCTATAAAAAATGTTGATGCTATGCTAACTGCAATAAGGAATTGTGCAGAAACAAAACAATTGCCCAATAAACCATTTGATTTTGAGGTGCAGACCATAGATGAAACGCTTGATTATATTCTGGAGCATCAATCTTCAATCGCTCGATTTGGTGATGGCGAGGCTGCAATCATGCTAGGTCAATCTATTAATTATCAGAAATATGACCCTAAACTTGCAGAAGAATTGAAATTTATTTTTAATCAAGAAAGTAGTCCTACATTAATTATTGGTTTACAAGAAGGATTGAAAAATCGTTTCTCTTTTGTTCCAGATGCTCTAGCTTTTTGGAGACAATATCTAGAGGATTATGAGGAATTTTATCTAGATTATTGTAAAAATACTTGGTACGGCTCAACTTTTATTTCCAGACCTTATATTGATTTTTTAGATAAATCAAAAGCAAAATCTCAGTTTGAAAAGTTGAAAAAACTATGGGAAGGAAGAGATATCCTTATCGTAGAAGGATATACTTCTAGATCTGGGGTAGGAAATGATTTATTTGATGGCGCCAAGAGTATCAAGCGAATTATTTGCCCATCTCGCCATGCTTATGATAAGAAAAATGAGATAATGGAAGCAATAATAAACCATGCTGATGGACGTTTGGTTTTGTTAATGCTTGGTCCTACAGCTAAGGTTTTAGCCTATCAACTTGCTATCAAGGGTATGCAGGCCATTGATATCGGACATGTCGATTCTGAGTATGAGTGGATGCAGATGGGAGCTGAAAATAAGGTTTTATTACACAATAAACATACTGCAGAATTTAATCTAGATACAGAAATAGAATTAGCAGATGATGAAGCATATTTGAGTCAAGTTGTTGTAGACTTGAGTGCAGAATAGTATTAATCATGGAATTTCGGAGGAGAAATGACATCAGATAGAATTGCAATCGTTTTGATTGCTGATCAAGCTTACACAGAACAATTGACTGTGACCATGAAATCTATCATGTATCATAATAAATCCGTTGATTTTTATATTATTAATCAAGGAATTATGACAGACTGGTTTAGAAAAGTTAGACGTGTCGCAAAAATTTTAGGAGGAGCTGTCTACAGTATTCCGTTTGATACGGAAAAAATATCTTGTAAATTAGGAATTTCAAACCATAGCAGTCTAATTGCTTATGTCAAATATTTTATAGCAGATTTAGTGGATAGAGAGAAGGTTCTCTATATCGATAGTGATACTGTCATAAATGGTGATTTAAAGTCTATTTTTTCAATAGATTTAAGTGGGTTTCCAGTTGCTGCTGTAAGAGATATAGATGGAAGTTATAATACTGGTGTTTTGCTTATAGATATTGCTAAATGGAGAGAATTAAGCATTTCGGAACAATGTCTAGAGATTTGTTCAAATAAGAAAAATGAACAATTAGAGTTAGAAGATTTTAAGAATTCTCAGTCGATTTTTAATCAGTTATTTCAAGATAATTGTTTAGAATTAGCTAAGCGTTACAATGTTCAAGTAGGGTATGATTTGGTTGCTTTTTATAATAATTGGCAGGAACATTTTAATCTAGAATATAATCCGCTTGTTATTCATTATACAACGAATAGAAAGCCGTGGAATAGTTCTGTCTCCTATAGATTTCGTGAAAAATGGTGGGATTTCTATCATCTTGATTTTCAACAGTTGCTAGCCCATCATCTTGATGATTTTAGTTTTGTAAAGGATAAGAAACAAGGTCTCGATTTCTTTACTTTTACAACAACAGAGAGCTTTGAAGGCATTGAACATTTAGCAACAACATTTCCAGAACATCGCTTTCATATCTCAGCTTATACTGCTGTAGGTCCATATTTAAATTCATTGGGACAGTTTGATAATATTTATCTGCACCCAGAGTGCACCACAGCTACCTTGGAGGAACTATTTAAGGGTATAGATGCTTATTTGAATATTAATTATGGGGACGTAGATGAAACCATTTTAAGAAGCATGGAAGAGCTGAATAAACCTATTTTTTCATTCTATGCTACGCATAAGGGAAAGGTGCCTCAGTATTTATTTCTGAGAAAAGAAATTGAAAAGCTGGAGGATGCGATACGCTTATTTTCTGAAATTGGGGCAGAGAGATTTAATCAGGCTTTTGAACAGGAAGAATTGTTTGATATTACAGTCATGTCTATAGATGAGACCTTGGATGAGCTTATAGCAACAGATAAATCTTTGGTTCGATTTGGAGATGGTGAGTTTAGTCTGATAAACGGAAATAGTATTGCATATCAGGAGTATAGCGAAGAATTAGCTCAAGAAATGAGAGAAATTTTGATAAATGCAGATAAGGAAGATAATGTACTTGTGTGTTTACCAGAAATTTTTGAAATTTTTAAGGGAAATTTTCTCCAAAATAAAGATTCAGAAAATTTTTGGAAAAATGAGTTAGATTATCATGGAAGGTTTTTCAAAGAGATTTGTCAGGCTAAGAAATATGGGTCAACCTGGATTTCAAGATTTTATATTGATAACAAAGATAAGAGTCAAGCTACTACCCAATTTGAAAAAATCAAGGCCTTATTTGCAGATGAGGATATACTTATTGTAGAGGGAGCGACTACACGAGCAGGAGTTGGTAATGATTTATTTAACAATGTTCGCTCTATAAAACGCATTATTTGTCCTTCCCACCATGCTTTTTCAAAGGTGGATGTTATTCAACAAACCGTTTTAAATCACGCGGCGGGACGACTAATTTTACTGATGCTTGGTCCAACAGCCAAAATATTGGCTTATCGGTTATCTAGATTAGGGTATCGTGCCTTAGACTTTGGCCATATTGATTCTGAATATGAGTGGATGCAAATGGGAGCAGAGACAAAGGTACAGTTAAAACATAAGCATACAGCAGAATTTAATTTTGACCAAGGGATTGAATTTATAGAGGATGAAAATTATAACAATCAAATTGTTGCAGATTTGACTAAGTAGAGAGGTATAAATATATGGATGTTCCATTGATTTCGGTTATTATTCCTGTGTATAATGTAGAGGAATACATTGAACATTGTATTAAAAATATTTTGCTACAGACATATACGAATATAGAGGTTATCATTGTCAACGATGGTAGTCTTGATGATAGTATCACTATTGCAAAGAAATTGACAGAAGATGACTCTCGTTTTATCTTTCTTGATAAGGAAAATGGTGGACAGTCGGATGCTCGAAATGCAGGATTAGATATTGCGACGGGTGATTATATCTTTTTCTGTGATCCAGATGACTTTATGTTTGAGAAGAGTATTGAAAATCTGTATTATGCAAGTCAACTAACTGAAGCAGATATTGTCGTAGGATCATTTTGTCGTTTTGAAGAAGGTATGTTTTATTTTTATCCAAAACCAAAAGAAGACGAATTACTGTTTCCGATCAGTGCGAGAGATGCTATAAAAGGTATGGATAGCATGGAGGATTATACCCTCCTCCGCTATTCTGCAGTTTGGGGAAAATTATTCAAAAAGCATTTATTTGATGAAATTCGCTTTCCTAAGGGGAAATATGCAGAAGACCAGTTCATTATGTGGAAACTCTATCTAGCAAGTGAAAAGATGACTCGGTATGATTCAGATATTTATGCCTACAGAATCAATTTTAAAGGACTGACTCAGAACTACAACTTATCTCATTTAGATTTTATAGAAGCGATTGAGGAGCGTATTGAAACCTTGATGGAGATGCCTGAGCTAGAATATCCGATGGAATTAGCCTTTAATCAGTATAAATTTGCTTTAAAGAGAAATTTATCCATGTTAGAGGGAACAGAATTTGTCCAAGAAGAAGCAACAGTGCGCGAAAAGTTGGAACATGCTGAGAATGGCGACTACCTATTTTTAGAAAATAAAAGAGAGTGAGAAATGGGAAATCAATTAATCAGTGTTATCGTGCCGGTTTACAATGTCGAAGAGTATCTTAAACAATGCTTAGATAGCATTCTAGAGCAGACCTTTAGCAATTATGAAGTTATTCTTGTAAATGATGGTTCGACAGATAGCTCAGGCCTAATTTGTCAAGAATACGCCGAAAAAGATGCACGTATTCGTTATTTTGAAAAAGAAAATGGCGGTCTTTCGGATGCTCGAAATTATGGAATTGAACAGGCGCAAGGAGAATATCTTACTTTTGTTGATTCAGATGATTTTTTAGACACATCACATCTGACTATTCTTTATAATGCATTAGTAAACAATGATGCAGACATCTCTATTGCAAACTATGCTAATTATCAAACCTCCACTGCAACCTTCTATCTTCATACATTCGGAGAATATTATGAAAAAACCTATACTTCAGAAGAATTGATTGATGATTTATCATTTCTTGAAAGAAATGATTTATCTTTTTCTACCATCTGGGGTAGCTTATATAAGAAAAGTGTATTTTCATTTTTACGCTTTCCCAAAGGTGTAATAGGTGAGGATGTTGCACTAATCTATAAAATGTATACTCAAGTAGATAAAATTGTATATGTTCATAAAGATACTTATATTTATAGAGAAAATGACTCTGGAATATCAAAGAGCAAAATATATCCACTTGTCACAGCTCAATTAAATCATGTAGCAGAGAGACTAGCTCTTTTAGCTATTATGGGATATGATGTGACGAAACATTTTGATCGATATAGAACATTTTTAGAAATTACTGAATACAATATGAGAATGGTATGGGGCATGGAAGATACAGAAACATATCGTCATATTAAGGAAAATTTACAACTTATCTCTTCTAATAAGAGTTAAGGAAGCAAAGGAAATAGAATGCTAGAAACAATCAGTATCATTATTCCCATCTATAATGTGGAGTCCTATCTCAGAAAATGCTTAGATAGTATAATAGAACAATCTTTTCCTTATTTTGAATTGCTTTTAATAAATGATGGATCTACTGATGCTTCAGCTCAGATTTGTCAAGAGTATGTGGAAAAAGATGACAGAATCCGTTATTTTGAAAAAGAAAACGGTGGAGTTTCTTCAGCTCGTAATTTTGGAATCAAACATTCGAGGGGTGAGTACATTACATTTATTGATTCGGATGATTGGGTTGAACCAAATTATTTGGAAATTTTTTATAAGTCGATAAAGGAACAGGATGCAGATATTGTTGTTGCAAATTACTATACTTTTCGTGAAGAGGATGCAATGTTTTTATTTCATGTCGCTGAAACAAATGAACCTCTTGTATTTCAACCCAATGATTCCTTTTTTAACTATATGTTTTCAACCTTTGGTACAGATATAGCTTGGGGGAGCTCTTGGAGTAAATTATTTAAAAAATCTCTGTTTGACCGCCTTTGTTTTTCCGAAGACATATCTTGGGCAGAAGATTTTGATTTAATGTATAAATTATTTTTGATTTCTGAACGTATTATCTATCTTCATAAAGCCCCATATTGTTATCGTGACCGTGGAGATAGTGCTTCTAAAGCACCAGGGGAGGAACCTATTTGTCAAAGTTTAGAAGTTTCAGAAGGTCGTTTACTTACCCTTGCTTTGGCAGGAATTGATTTGACGGAAGCTAGAAAGCATCACATTGGGTTATTACAGTGGATGAAGTATAATATGGGAACAGTATGGGATATGTCTGATACGGTCACCTTTAAAAAAATAGAGCAGCAATTATGGCTACTAGATTTAAAAAATAGAGGTAAGAGTACCTAGACAGTCTTTATAGTTTTATATAGAAATAGTAAGGAAAGTGAGAAATATATTGAAAACAGAAACAATATCAATCATTGTACCCATCTATAATGCAGAGAATTATCTGAAATCGTGTTTGGATAGTGTACTGTCACAAACCTTTAAGGATTTTGAAGTTTTGATGGTGAATGATGGATCGACAGATAGTTCAGCAACCATCTGTCAAACTTATGCAGAACATGATAGCCGTTTCCGATATTTTGAAAAGGTAAATGGAGGCTTATCTGATGCTCGAAACTATGGACTAGATAGGGCAAAGGGAGCTTATATCACCTTTCTAGATGCAGATGATTTTCTTTTTGAAAATTACCTAGAAAAATTATATCAAGCGAGTCGTCTAAGTGATTCTGATATACTAATTGGAGGTTATTGTCGCTTTGATGGCTCTGATTTCTATTTTTATAATGATCATTTTAAGAGTGAATCCTTAATTTCTTTCACATCAGCGCAAGCGATTCAAGTATTAGATTCTATGCTGGATGTTCCTTTTTTGACTTTTTCTACTGCCTGGGGAAAGCTGTTTAAACGAGGTTTGTTCGATGAGCTCCGTTTTCCATATGGAAAATATGCTGAGGACCAATTTTTAATTTGGAAACTCTATATGAGAGCTGACAACATTCATGTTTTTAACAATGCGTCTTATGTTTATCGAATGAATCCTTCAGGATTATTGAACTGCACCCCAAAAGTTAGACAGAAAAAAATCTAACTTTTGGGGTGTTTTTATCATGAAGTTAACTTATGATGATAAAGTTCAGATCTATGAACTTAGAAAACAAGGATATAGCTTAGAGAAGCTTTCAAATAAATTTGGGATAAACAATTCTAATATTAGGTACATGATTAAATTGATTGATCGTTACGGAATAGAGTTCGTCAAAAAAGGAAAAAATCGTTACTATTCTCCTGATTTAAAACAAGAAATGATTGATAAAGTCTTACATGAAGGCTGGACTAAAGATAGAGTTTCTCTTGAATACGGCCTCCCAAGTCGTACGATACTTCTTAATTGGCTAGCACAATACAAGAAAAACGGGTATACTATTGTTGAGAAAACAAGAGGGAGAGTACCTAAAATGGGACGTAAGCCACAAACGAGACCTGAAGAGAGGACAGAATTAGAACGTCTTCAAGCAGAAAATGAGTACCTGAGAGCGGAGAATGCTATCCTAAAAAAGTTAAGAGAACTCCGATTGAAGGAGGAAAAAGAGAAAGAAGAAAGACAGAAATTGTTCAAGAATTAATGACTGAGTTTTCGTTAGATATTCTTCTAAAAGCCATTAAACTAGCTCGTTCGACCTACTACTATCACTTGAAACAGCTAGATAAACCAGATAAGGACCAAGAGCTTAAAGCTGAAATTCAATCCATCTTTATCGAACACAAGGGAAATTATGGTTATCGTCGGATTTATTTCGAACTAAGAAATCGTGGTTATCTGGTAAATCATAAAAGAGTTCAACGCTTGATGAAAGTACTCAATTTACAAGCCAAAATGCGACAGAAACGAAAATATTCTTCTCATAAAGGAGATGTTGGCAAAAAGGCAGAGAATCTCATTCAACGTCAATTTGAAGGCTCTAAAACAATGGAAAAGTGCTACACAGATGTGACAGAATTTGCCATTCCAGCAAGTACTCAAAAGCTTTACTTATCACCAGTTTTAGATGGCTTTAATAGCGAAATTATCGCCTATAATCTTTCAACTTCACCCAACTTAGAACAAGTAAAAACGATGTTGGAACAGGCCTTCACAGAGAAATACTACGAGAATACGATTCTCCATAGTGACCAAGGCTGGCAATATCAACACGATTCTTATCATCAGTTTCTAGAGAGTAAGGGAATTCAAGCATCCATGTCACGTAAAGGTAACAGCCCAGACAATGGTATGATGGAGTCCTTCTTTGGGATTCTGAAATCAGAGATGTTTTATGGTTATGAGAAGTCATTTCAGTCGCTTAAGCAATTGGAACAAGCTATTGTAGACTATATTGATTACTACAACAATAAACGAATTAAGGTAAAACTAAAAGGACTTAGCCCTGTGCAATACAGAACTAAATCCTTCGGATAAATTAATTGTCTAACTTTTTGGGGTCAGTACATTATCTAGCGTTTTTTCTCTCAAACATTTAGATTATATTGACGCGATTGAAGAAAGGATAAGAGCAACAAAGGATTTAGAAGGGATCAATATTCAACATTCCTTTAACATGTATGACTATGTCTTACAGAGAATGTTAGGACAGTTGGAAGCACATCAATTTTTAGATGAAGCAGAGCAAGTACGTAAAAAATTGGAATTAGCAGAACGAACTGAATATCCCTTTTTGCTAGAAAATAAAAATGATTTAATTAGTATTATCGTTCCCATCTATAATGTTGAAAAGTATCTTCGAATGTGCTTGGATAGTATTGAAAATCAAACCTATTCAAATATCGAAGTTCTATTAATAAATGATGGTTCGCCAGATTCATCTGGAGAAATCTGTCAAGAATATGTTGCTAGAGATAGCAGATTTCACTATTTTGAAAAGGAAAACGGAGGCTTATCTGATGCACGAAATTATGGAATTGAAAAATCAAATGGAAAGTATCTAACCTTTGTAGATTCGGATGATTGGTTAAGTTTAACCTATGTGGAAGATTTACATCGAGCAGCTATTAGACATAGTGCAGATACTGTTGTGGCACACTTTACAATCTATAATGAGAGTGACAGATTGTATCATGTTCATATTTGGGATGAGTACTATGAGAGAACATATAAAGGAGAGGAACTTGTATTAAAACTCCCATCATTAGAATTAGATGGTTATGTATATGTAACCAGTTGGGGAAAATTATTCCACAAGAAGTTGTTTACGAATATTCGATTTCCTAAAGGAAAGGTGATAGAAGATTTCCGAACAAATTATAAATTATTTTTTAAATCAGAAAAAATTGTTTATATTCATAAAGAAATCTACTTCCATAGGGAAGGGATAGAGAGTATTGGAAGTAGTATAAATGAAAAGCTGTTAACCGATGTTTTAGAATGCTTGTTAGAAAGATTAGCAATTTATACTATAAAGGGCTGGAATTATGCGGAGGAAAAGGATAATGTTTTAGGGTGTTTGAGATGGAGATATGAACAGGCTAAAGAAGAAGGATTACAGGATACAGAAATTTTTAGGAGATATACAGAAATATTAGACCTTATAGATAATAATTAAAAATCAAGGGTGTTCAATGAGCTAATAGTGAATAAAAAAATAATCTATTTTATTCACTAACGTAGTATTCTTTCATTAGTACCTTAGGGAGTTATAAGCAGATTTTTTCTGCTTTTTTTGTTATAATAGCAATAGTATTTCTGTAAAAATATATTCTTTATATATGCTATTAGAACAGAGTTCTTCATCGATTTGAGAACATTTTCTATGTAAAAGATGCATGGCTTTTTTGATTATCATAAACTGTTATTTTTTAATACTGAAATAAACAAGATAAAAATGTTAAATAGTATTTTTAAAAGTATCAGAATATAAAATGAATTTTACAAAAACAAAGAATTAGGAGATTGAGAGGATAAGTTTTGAAAAACTTTTTTTCGTCTGTTGTATTAAAAAAAGGATTTATGACGATTTTTTTTATTCTTATTTATATTGTAGGAAGCAGACTAACATTACCTTTTGTTGACCTAAATAGTAAAGATTTTTTAGGAGGTTCAACAGCCTATCTAGCCTTCTCAGCCGCCCTTACAGGTGGGAACCTAAGAAGTTTATCGCTTTTTTCTATAGGATTATCACCTTGGATGTCCGCGATGATTTTATGGCAGATGTTTTCTTTTTCGAAAAAGTTAGGCTTGAATTCTACAGCGATTGAAATTCAAGATCGTCGAAAAATGTATCTGACCTTGCTGATTGCTGTTATTCAATCTTTGGCAATTTCTCTAAGTTTACCGATACAAGCATCCTATTCTTCGGTCTTGGTTATACTTATAAATACCTTATTACTAATAGCGGGGACCTTTTTTCTGGTGTGGTTGTCAGATTTGAATGCCAGTATGGGGGTAGGGGGATCCATTGTCATTCTCTTATCTAGTATTATCATCAATATTCCCCAGGATGTTATTGAAACTTTTAAACTGGTTCATATCCCAACAGGGATTGTTGTCTTGCTTATTTTTATGACCGTTATATTTTCTTACTTGCTTTCCATTATGTATCGTGCGCGTTATCTAGTGCCAGTCAATAAGATAGGACTTCACAATCGTTTTAAACGCTATTCTTATCTCGAAATCATGTTGAATCCTGCAGGTGGAATGCCTTATATGTATGTGATGAGTTTTCTTAGTGTACCAACTTATCTATTCATCTTATTAGGCTTTCTTTTCCCCGACGCTTCAGGACTGACGAGATTATCTAAGGAATTTATGATTGGAAAACCTTTGTGGGTCTATGTTTATATTTCGGTCTTATTTTTATTTAGTATCATTTTTGCATTTGTGACAATGAATGGTGAAGAGATTGCAGATCGCATGAAAAAATCTGGAGAATACATTTATGGAATTTATCCAGGCGAGGACACTAGTCGATTTATTAATCGATTGGTCCTTCGTTTCTCAGTCATAGGTGGTCTCTTTAATGTGATTATGGCAGGTGGTCCCATGCTTTTTGTTTTGTATGATGAAAAGTTATTACGATTGGCAATGATTCCAGGCTTGTTCTTGATGTTTGGGGGCATGATTTTTACGATTAGAGACGAGTTCAAGGCTTTAAGGTTAAATGAAACCTATAAACCCTTGATTTAGGAGACTTTTATGTATTATTTTATTCCAGCTTGGTATGGTTCAGAAAGAACATGGCATGCAACTATCACTCCATGGTACTTTTCTCATTTTCGTCTAGAGTTTGATGATACCTTTCATCAGATTCGACTCCTGCAAAGGCAAGATATAGATTCTCGACTATTAGTATTAGCTTACCAACCTCATCTACGTTATTTTTTACATAGACATGGGGTGTTAGAAACGGATACTTATTCCGTTTTTGATGTTATGCAAGATTTTCATAATCCCCATACCCAAGTTTTAAGCATTCGAGATATTGAGTGGGATAATGACTGTGAATTTATTTATAGTCCCTTTACGATTATCGTTCAAAAAAATGGGAAGAAATTTGCTAAGGTTGAACATGGGGTTGAAGGTTTCATCAGTGATATACAGTATTTTGAACCGAATGGTCAAATACATATGCACTATATCATGGATGATCGTGGATTTGTATCGAGCGTTATCTTTTTTGAAGATGGGCAAGCGGCCTATCAAGAATATTTGAATCCCAAGGGAGTGTGGCAATTTAGAGAGCGTTTAAAAGAAGGCGGGCGGGTAGAAGTCAATCCAATTTTTGGTTATCGCTTTAAAGCGCTCATCTATCAAGACATGGGAGATTTGGTGACAGAATTTTTTGAGAATTATCTGCAAAAATATGTGAAGGATCAGGATATTTTTATGCTTCCTTCTCATCCTCACCATGACCAGCTAGTATTAGACCGTTTACCTAGTGCCAATCCTAAACTGTTGAGTCTTTTCATTGGGCGTAATCCTCAAGACACCTTTAGAGATTTAGATTCAACTTTTGAAAAATCAGATTTGATTTTGGTGGATAGAGAGGATAGTTTACGATTGTTGCAGGAGTTGTATCCTGAACGAATGCATCAATTTTATCATTTATCATCATTTGACACCCGATTACGATTGGGGAGAAGTCAAACTAAGAAAGAATCCATCATATATTATCAACTGGATTTTGAGCAGGGAATTGATAATCAAGCTCTACTTCAAGTCTTGGCCTTTGTCGCTGAAAATAAAGATACTGAGGTGATTTTTGGAGCCTTTGCTGCTAGTCAGGAGCAAATGAATGAGGTTGAAAGGATTGTTGAGTCTTTCATCCAAGAAAACATTCAATTCGAAAGTCTGGGAAAGGCACTTGATTATGGTGATGCAGAAAATCCTCTGGAAGAAAATCAACACCAGAACTTACGCATACAGTTTGTCAATTTGAATGATGAGTTAGATTTGATAAAAACACTAGAATTTGTCCGTTTGATTGTGGATTTAAATAGACAGCCTCATCTCTACACACAGATAGCTGGTATTAGTGCAGGAATTCCTCAAATCAATCTAGTTGAAACCGTCTATGTTGAACATTTAAAAAATGGTTATTTGCTGACAGATGTGACAGAATTTTCTAAGGCTGCACATTATTACACAGATAGGTTGAAAGAGTGGAATGAGTCCTTGATTTATTCGATTGATAAGATTAAGGAGCACACAGGACAACAATTTCTTGAAAAATTAGAGAAATGGATAGAGGGGGCTCGACATGTCAAAAGGTCTTAAAATTTTACAAATAGGACTTGATAACTGGTCTCATCAATATGAAATCCCAGAAAATATGGACTGGTATTTTGTTTGCCCTCGGTCTTCTAAGGCATTGCGCAAGATGATCGAGATAGATACTATCAGTCGTTTTCAAGCTGTTTTGATTGAAGATGGGAACTCTTTAACAGATGTCCTTGAGTTTACCAATTTTTTCGAACCTCATGGTCTTTTTTATAATCAGGATTTTAAGACGACAGATCCCCTTCTTTTAGATATATTAAAAAAACAATGTGCACAGCCCGTAGATTTTTCGGATCCGCAGGCTTTATTGCAGGACCTATCCACTTCTCTTTTTAGTGGGGGATATGGGGATAAATTATTTCCGTCAAATATTCAAATTCACTCTTCTTTTGAAGGCTCTATATCTTATCAAGGATTGGAGCATGTAATGATAGAAGGTGATTTTGGAACGAACTTTCATCAATTGGCCTGTTGGTCTCATAATTTTATGGTTTATAAAAATTTGCCTATAGAATTATGGCTAGAGTATGAAAAACA
>NZ_QUOS01000005.1:0-128632 GCF_003390135.1 Streptococcus sp. NM | reverse complement strand
CCAAAAGCCTTAGCCTTTAATTCTTTTTCACTCTTGTAAAAAGCTGGTAGGCGTAAGAAACTAGCAAAAACATGTTGTTTGTGATGGTTGCCAAAAGCAATCAAAACATTGTCCAAAACTGTTAAATCTTTAAAGAGACGGATATTTTGGAATGTACGTCCAAGTCCCAAAGAAGCAATCTTATAAGGTGACTTCCCATTTAAAAGGTGACCATCAAGGGTAACTGTTCCCTCACTTGGTTCATAAACACCCGTCAAGAGGTTGAAAAGAGTGGTTTTCCCAGCTCCGTTTGGACCGATTAGTCCAACCAATTCCCCTTCGTTCAATTCAAGAGTCACATCTCCAACAGCTGTTAGACCGCCAAAATGTTTGGTTAACTGTTTTACTTCAAGTAATGCCATTAGTTTTGTTCCTCCTTCTTAGATTTTTTAAAGAAACGTGATAGGCTCAATTCCCATGTCCCAAGTAGTCCACCTGGTCTGAAAATCATTACCAATACCAAGGCTAAAGCATAAATAATCATACGCACGCTAGCAACATCTTGGAGAAGCATATTCAAAATTCCAAGGACAATAGCTGAAACGATTGCACCTGTAATGGAACCAAGTCCACCAAATACAACAATAATCAAAACATTGATTGAGTTAATGAAAGTGTAATCTTTCGGTACAACTGAACCGATAAATCCTGCCTGAAGTGATCCTGCAATACTTGCAGTAATGGCACCAAAGACAAAAGCGATAATTTTAATTTTAGTCGTATTAACCCCAACTGACTCAGCAGCGATTTCATCCTCACGAACAGAGAGAGTTGAACGACCAATTGGACTACGCAAGAAGTTCAAGGTTGCAATGGTTGTAATCACGACAAAGAAGTAAACCATTTGCCAAGTTGTAAAGTTAGGAATTCCCAAGATACCTGCTGCACCATTTGTAAGACTTCCGCCATTGATGATAAAGATACGGATAATTTCAGAAACACCAAGAGTCGCTACCGCAAGATAGTCCCCCTTCAAGCGTAAGGTTGGAATTCCGACAAGCAAGGCAACCGCTCCTGAAAGCAAAGCTCCTACCAGCATAGCTCCAAAGAAGGCACCGTAGGTTGGTGATTTAGAACCAATAATAGCTGCTGCATAGGCACCAATCGCCATGAAACCAGCATGCCCAAGTGAAAATTGTCCAGAAAAACCAACGATTAAGTTAAGACCAACAGCCAGAATAATATTAATTCCAATTTGTTGTAAAATCTGCACATAGAATAGATTGAGTACTCCGACTGAAACCAGTACACTAATCAAGCCATAGCCAGCTAACAAAAGGAGTAACCATAGAATATTAACTTTTAAATTTTCCTTCATCGTTTACACCTTCTCTTTCACATTTTTACCAAGAATACCAGCTGGGCGGACAATCAAGATCAACAACAAGATTCCATAAACAATAGCATCACGGAAGTCTGACATTCCAAAGGCTGTCGCAAAGGTTTCCAATAGACCAATCACAAAACCACCAAGAGCCGCACCAGGAATAATTCCGATACCACCAAGTACTGCGGCAACGAAAGACTTAAGACCTGGAGTAACCCCCATCAAAGGCTCAAGAGAGTTATAATAGAGGGCAATCAGAACACCAGCTGCACCAGCAAGAGCTGAACCCAAAGCAAAGGTAAAGCTGATAGTACGGTTTACATTGATCCCCATCAATTGTGCCGCATCGCTATCTACAGATACAGCACGCATGGCTTTCCCCATCTTGGTCTTTTGGACAATGACTTGTAACAAAATCATCAAAATCAAGGAAATGGCCAAAATCATTAACTGCACGTTTGTTAGGCTAACTGGTCCCAAATCATAGCGAACTGTTTGAATCGCTTGAGGGAAGGCACGGGTATTGGCACCAACCAGATAGACCATGCCATACTCCAATAGGAAAGACACCCCAATAGCCGTAATCAAAACAGCAATACGAGTAGAGTGGCGCAAAGGTCGGTAAGCAAGAAACTCAATCACGACACCAAGGATGGCTGTCGCTATCATAGCTACAATAAGCGCTACAAAGAAATTCATTTGGAAAGAATTAATCAAGAAATAACCGATAAAGGCTCCCATCATATAAATATCACCGTGGGCGAAGTTGATGAGCTTGATAATTCCGTAAACCATGGTATACCCTAGGGCTAACAGCGCGTAAACACTACCTAGAATCAAACCATTTACTAGTTGTTGGAGCATAAGATTCACTCTTTCTATTTATAATTTTGAGGGTTTCCCCTCACTTTTTGATAGGTTCTTAAACATCGAAACAGGGAGTGAGTCAGAGGCTCAATCCCTATTTCAACATTTTTCTATTATGGTTTTACAACTTCTGCTGCTTCAACCTTACCATTATTCATGGTCATCATGTAAGCTGTTTTGACTGTGTTGTGGTCCGCATCGAAGCTTGTTTGACCAGTTACACCTTCAAAGTCTTTTGTTTTAGCAAGGTTGTCCTTAATCTCACCTGAGTTTTTAGCACCTTTTGCTGCGTTTGCTACAAGGTGAACTGAATCATAAGCTAAGGCTGCAAATGTTGAAGGCTCTTCATTGTACTTAGCACGGTAAGCGTCCAGGAAGGCTTTTGCTTTAGCTGAAACTTCTACAGTAGTTGAGAAGCCTGAGATAAAGTAGATGTTTGATGCTTTTTCAGGAGTTGCTTGTTGTACAAACTCTTCACCGTTGAATCCATCACCACCAACGATTGGCTTGTCAATTCCCATACCACGCGCTTGGTTTACAATTTTACCGGCTTCAGTGTAGTAACCAGGAACAATGATAGCATCAAAGTCTTTCCCTTTCATTTTTGTAAGGGCTGCTTGGAAGTCTGTGTCACCTGCTACGAAAGTTTCATCTGCAACGATTTCACCTTTGTATGCTTCACGGAAGGCTTTGGCAATCCCTTTAGCATAGTCGCTGGCGTTGTCAGTGTATAGAACAACTTTCTTAGCGTTTAATTTTTCAGTAACATAGTTTGAGATAATTTTTCCTTGGAAGCTATCTTGGAATGTTCCGATAAAGAGGTAATCTTGACCTTTAGTCAATCCATCTTGAGTCGCACTTGGTGAAATCAACGGAACACCAGCTTTTGTAGCGTTCGCTACCGCAGCTGCAGTTGCACCAGATGTCGCAGGTCCTACGATTGCTGATACTTTAGATTGGGTTACAAGGTTAGTTGTTACTGAAGCCGCCTCAGCTGTTTCAGACTTGTTATCTTTATCAACTACTTCGATTTGTTTTCCATCGATACCACCTGCAGCATTGATTTCATCAACGGCAAGTTGGGCACCTTTTTGTTCAGATGTACCGTAGGCTGCTACGGCACCAGTTTCTTCGAAGTTAAATCCGATTTTGATTGTCTTTTCATCTACTGAGTTACCAGCAGCGTTTGACGCTCCAGACTTCACTTCTCCACAGGCCGCAAGAAGTGCTACACTTGCAAGCGCCACAAACGATAGGGCAAATTTTTTCTTCATCTTTTTTGTCTCCTTATGTCTTAAATAAATAGCATGTTAAGAATATACCGAATTATCAGAAAATTGTCAACACTTTTCTTGAACTTTTTCGATGATAACGTTTTCCTCTCGATAGAGATTACCCACAAAGGGTGTTTCCAGCTCTTGAATATGACAAGCTCTAACTTTTTTGATAAATCTTTCCTTACCTAATCTCTCAACTACACTCTCTAGATTCTCTGTTGGAACATAGAGTTGTAAGTAACGATGTTTCTTGGAATGATAGGTAATATCTCCATAATCCTGCAGTTTTTTTGCATCACGATTATAGTAAAGATAGATAATCAAGCCAGATCGATTGACTTTTTCAAACATGATAAATCCTCTTTCTAAGAAATCTCTCCCTATTATACCAAAAAAAGCAAACCCCGTCGAGTTTGCCTTCTATCAACATTAATTCAATGAATTGTTGGCCATGATTTCATCAATAAAGCCATATTCAAGTGTTTCTTGGGCACTCATCCAGTTATCGCGTTCTGCATCTGCATGGACTTTTTCGATTGACTGACCTGAATTTTCAGCCAAGATTTTTTCCAAGATGTTACGAGTTTTGAGCAAGTGTTCTGCAGCAATCGCCATATCGGTTTGTTGAGTACCACCACCTGTACCACCCATTGGTTGGTGGATCATATACTCTGCATTTGGAAGCATGAAACGTTTACCTTTTGCTCCACTTGATGCGATGACTGTTCCCATAGATGCAGCCATTCCCATAACGATGGTTTGGACATCTGCCTTGATAAAGTTCATAGTATCAACGATTGCCAAACCAGCTGAAACGGAACCACCTGGTGTATTGACATAAAGGTAAATATCTTTTGTACTATCTTGGGCATCCAAGAAAAGCAACTGGGCAATAACTGAGTTAGCCATGTTGTCTTCAACTGGACCTGTCAGCATAATGATGCGGTCTTTTAGAAGACGTGAGTAAATATCGTAGGAACGTTCTCCACGGCTTGTTTGTTCAATAACTACAGGAATCATTCATTTCTCCTTTTGAATTTTAATTTTGTTGGTCAAATGACTGAAGATAAGACTATTATAATATCTAGGTCAAAAAAGGTCAAATTTTTGCTCTGTTTTCATTGGACAGAAACAAAAAGTCAACCTCCTTTCGTGATTGGAACTTATTTTCCAAGTCAATCTTCTTTTAGATTTTATTTCGTACCGAACAAGCGGTCTCCAGCATCTCCAAGACCTGGAACGATATAACCATGTTCGTTCAAGCGTTCATCTAAGGCTGCTGTAAAGATTTCTACATCTGGATGAGCTTCTTGAAGGGCTTTTACACCTTCTGGTGCTGATACAAGGCAGACAAATTTGATATTTGATGCGCCACGTTTTTTAAGAGAATCAACAGCCAAGATTGCTGAGCCACCTGTTGCCAACATTGGGTCTACCACAAAAATTTGACGTTGGTCAATATCTTCAGGCAATTTCACCAAGTACTCAACTGGTTGAAGCGTTTCTTCATCACGGTACATACCGATATGACCAACTTTAGCTGCTGGAACCAAGCTCAAGAGGCCGTCAACCATCCCGATACCTGCGCGCAAAATTGGAACGATGGCCAATTTCTTACCTGCCAATTGTTTTTGAACTGTTTTTGTAATTGGTGTTTCGATTTCCACATCTTCTAGTGGAAGATCACGAAGTACTTCATACCCCATCAACATTGCAATCTCATCTACTAGCTCACGAAAAGCTTTTGTAGAAGTATCTGTACGACGCAAGATTGACAATTTGTGTTGAATCAGTGGGTGATTAATAACTTCAATTTTTCCCATTTTTGGAATTCCTTCTTTCAATTTATTCTTCTTATTATACCAGAAAACGGTTTAAAAATCTTTCTAAACTATTTATTTTTGATAATTTTTACATTAAGTCTGCCTCTTTAAGAGCTGCCTGTACTGTCTCAAGTGGTAAATGAGTCAATTCTGTCCCTTTTTCTTGATAAAGGTATTGGGCATAGTCGTCCATTCGGTACTGGTTAATATAAACCACGCGCTTGCAGCCAACCTGAAGCAATTGTTTCGTGCAATTAAGACAAGGAAAATGGGTCACATAGGCTGTAAAGCCTTTGGGAACACCACGTTCAGCACCTTGAAGGATAGCATTGACCTCAGCGTGAAGGGTGCGAACACAGTGGCCTTCAATGACCAGACATTCGTGATCAATACAATGCTCGGTACCTGACACCGAACCATTGTAACCAGTGGAAATAACCTTATTATCTTTTACCAGAATCGCACCCACTTTGGCACGTTTACAAGTGGATCGATTGGCAATTAGTAAGGCTTGGGCTGCAAAATACTCATCCCAGGCTAGTCTTTTTTCAGTCATATCTTTTCTCCTATTTCTCTATTTTTTAAAAAATGGTAACCGTAAATCCGCAATCTTTTCAGCAGGTACCTTCATGCCATCCTTGATCCATTTTAGTAGGACAGAGACGATGGCTGAGCTCCAGAAGGAATGAAGATAAGAGCTGACACCTTTTGATTTTCCATGGTATTTTTCTAGAAATTCCTGCATGGCTTGGACAAAGATCTTTTCCAGATGGTAATCCAAGGCCAGTTGAATCACTCTGGCTTCCTTTCTTGCCTCGCGGAAAAGGTGAACCCATACTAGGTAAAGGTCTGTCTTCAAATCATAATGGTGCAGCTGTTCCATGATGTTATGGACACTCCGTTTAAAGACACTCTCTAAAATTTCCTCTTTGGAATCATAATTGCGGTAAAAGGCCGCACGTGAAACGCCTGCACGTTTGACCAATTCAGAAATACTAATCTTGGTCAAATCCTTTTTTTCCAAGAGTTGCAAGAGGGCTGTTTCGATCGCTTCTCTAGTTATTAAATTGGATTCTTGGTTTGATTTTCTGAGATTTTCAAGAGACTTTTCAGAGATTCTACGTTCAGACATAACATTTTCTTTCTACTTGTCACAACAGACGGATGAGGCTTTTGTTTCAAGGGTTTTCATGATATAATTGTAAAAAAAGACAGAACCTTTGTCAATGTATAACTGACAAAGATGGAGAATTTCTATGACTTGGAAGATTATTGCTGACTCTGGTTGTGATTATCGTCAACTGGCAAAACCAGCTATTGACACAACCTTTGTAAGCGTCCCCTTAACCATTCAAGTAGCTGATCAGATCTTTGTTGATGATGCCAATCTTGATATTGACCAAATGATGGAAACCATGTATGCAACTGCAGAAGCTTCAAAATCAGCTTGTCCAAGCCCAGATGACTATTTGCGAGCATTTGAAGGAGCCAAAAACATTTTCCTAGTAACCATCACAGGTACTCTTTCTGGTAGTCACAATAGTGCTCAACTGGCTAAGAATATTTATCTGGAAGACCATCCTGACACTAAGATTCATGTGATTGATAGTTTGTCTGCTGGCGGTGAAGTTGACTTGCTCGTAGAAAAATTAAATGATTTGATTGACCAGGGCTTATCTTTTGAAGAAGTGGTTGAAGCTATCACTGCCTATCAAGAAAAAACCAAGTTGCTCTTTGTCCTAGCCAAAGTCGATAACTTGGTGAAAAACGGCCGTTTGAGCAAGCTTATCGGTACGGTCGTTGGCCTTCTAAATATCCGTATGGTTGGAGAAGCTAGTGAAACTGGAACTCTTGAATTACTACAAAAAGCACGAGGTCCAAAGAAATCAGTTCAGGCAGCCTATGAAGAGTTGATAAAAGCTGGATATGCTGGTGGCCGTATTGTCATGGCCCAACGTAATAACGAGAAATGTTGCCAACAACTCTCAGACCGAATCCGTGAAAATTTCCCACAGGCGGATATTAAGATTCTCCCAACCTCTGGTCTCTGCAGTTTCTATGCAGAAGATGGTGGTTTGCTGATGGGATACGAAATTGATTAATTACATTCTTGACAAGAGGTGACCATCATCTCTTGTTTTTTTTATGGTACAATAGAGCTATGAAACATTTTGATACTATTGTCATCGGTGGGGGACCGGCTGGTATGATGGCTACAATTTCCAGTAGCTTTTATGGACAGAAAACTCTCCTCATCGAAAAAAATCGGAAACTTGGAAAAAAATTAGCTGGGACTGGTGGGGGACGTTGCAATGTAACCAATAACGGAACTCTAGATGACCTACTAGCTGGCATCCCTGGGAACGGACGCTTTCTTTACAGTGTCTTCTCTCAGTTTGATAATCATGATATCATTAACTTTTTTACAGAAAATGGTGTTAAACTTAAGATCGAAGACCACGGCCGTGTCTTTCCAGCCAGCGACAAATCTCGAACCATTATCGAGGCCTTAGAAAAGAAAATCACTGAACTAGGTGGCCAAGTTGCTACTCAAACAGAAATTGTTTCGGTTAAAAAGGTAGATAAGCAATTTGTTCTTAAATCAGCTGACCAAAGCTTCACTTGTGAGAAACTCATTGTCACAACTGGTGGGAAATCCTATCCTTCTACTGGTTCGACTGGTTTTGGTCACGAGATTGCCCGTCATTTTAAGCACACTATTACCGAACTTGAGGCTGCCGAAAGTCCTTTATTGACAGATTTTCCACACAAGGCCTTGCAGGGGATTTCGTTGGACGATGTGACCCTAAGCTATGGCAAGCATGTCATCACTCACGATTTGCTCTTTACCCACTTTGGTTTGTCAGGTCCTGCTGCCCTGCGTATGTCTAGTTTTGTCAAGGGTGGGGAGATTCTCTCGCTAGATGTTTTGCCTCAACTTTCTGAAAATGACTTGGCTGCATTTCTAGAAGAAAATCGGGAAAAATCCTTGAAAAATGCTTTAAAAACCTTGTTACCAGAACGTTTGGCAGAATTTTTTGTGCAAGACTATCCTGAAAAAGTCAAACAATTGACTGAAAAGGAACGAGACCAACTTCTCCAGTCTATCAAGGGACTTAAAATTCCTGTAACTGGTAAAATGTCTCTTGCCAAGTCATTTGTTACCAAAGGAGGTGTCAGTCTTAAGGAAATCAATCCTAAAACCCTTGAAAGCAAACTGGTTCCTAGCCTTCACTTTGCTGGCGAAGTCATCGATATCAATGCCCACACGGGTGGTTTTAATATTACTTCAGCCCTCTGCACTGGTTGGGTGGCAGGAAGTCTACATTATGATTAAATATCAAAGGTTGTAAAAAATGAATAGAAGAGAATCAGTCGAATTTGTCAACATGTGCTTGATTAAAAATAGGGACAAGGTCCTAGCTCAAGACCGAGTTAGTTCTAACTGGCCTGGCATTACTTTTCCTGGCGTGAAGTGTTATAAATTTTTAAAAAAATCATAGCTTCTTTCATTGATCACGATACATTAAATTGTCAAACATAGCTTAAAAAGTATTACAGAATAAATTTCAAATTAATCATATAGAATACTACTATTTTTTTTTTAAAATGTTATAATGATAGCGAGAAAAAATCTCGGAGGTTGAATATGCTAATAGAATTTAAAGCAAAGAATTTTACATCGTTCAAAAATGAAGTGACATTCAGTATGGTCTCTTCAGAAAAATTGCAGGAATTATTAAATAACCGAATTAAAATTGAAGCAGATTTCCATTTATTAAAATCTGCTAGTATTTTTGGAGCAAATGCTAGTGGAAAGACTAATTTATTGCACGCTTTAGGGTTTATTACTGAGTTTCTTCGACGTTCGATGTTAGACTCTCAAGAAGGTAAACGAAATTTTAAAAATTTGACTTTTTCTTTAGATAACGCGAGCAAAGATAATCCTACAGAATTTGAAATTTCCTTTCTTATGAAAGAACAAATTGTAACATATAGTTTTTCTCTTTTTCAAGGAGATGTAATTTCAGAAAGTCTAATTATAGACGATAACCTAATTTTTATAAGAAATTCAGATAAGATTCTAGACTACTCCTCTGATATCTTTAAGACTGAAGATGAGTTAAATTTAAAGTTTGGCCTAACAAACTCTAATTCGTTATTTTTAACTGTTCTTTCTGTAACAAATACGAAAATAGCAGAAGAGATTATTGAATATCTTACAGAAAATATTATTTTTTTATCTGGCGATGGAAAAAATGCTAAATTTACTAAGAATATAATTAAAGAAAATGATAGCTATAAATCAAAAGTTCTAGATTTACTTAAAGTTGCTGATTTCAATATTACTGATTTGGATATCAAGCAACACAAGTTTAAAATAGAACCTTTTGGTGACTCTAATCTAGAAATACCAAAAGAGATTGTTGAAGAAGCACGAGACGAAGCGACTCGCCTTTTATCAAAGCATAATATCTATGATTCAGAAGGAATGATTGTTGATAATAAGCTATTTGATGTAGAAGGGTTTGAATCTAGTGGAACTCGAGTATTCTTAAGTTTAGCTGGACCAATTATTAACGTTTTAGAAAAAGGAGGTATTTTAGTAATTGATGAAGCAGATGCATTGTTGCATCCTCTAGTTACTAAATATTTAATTGAACTCTTTAATGATATTGAAAACACTCATTCTCAATTAATTATCACGAGCCATAATTCAAATATTCTTGATCAGGAATTATTAAGAAGGGACCAAATCTGGTTTGTAGAAAAAGATGAACTTGAAATTAGTCATTTGACTGCTCTGTCAGAATATAAATTTAATGGTGCTATTGTTCGTAGTGATGAAAGATATGCTAAAAACTATTTAAAAGGTAAGTACGGAGCTATTCCTTACGTTAGAAATGATATGGTTCATAAAATTTTCAAAACTATTTTGGGAGATTGATTTGTTATGGTATATTCGAAATTTTTAAGAGATAACAAAACTGGCAAAAAAGAACAATTGCCTATAATTTTGATTGTATGCGAGGGAGAAAGAACTGAACCAAATTATTTTGATCAATTTGAAGTAACAAATATAACAATAGATCCAAGAGGAATTGGAGATAATACTATAAGGCTTGTAGAATATGCCATCAAGGAATCAAAAAGAAATGATTATGATCAAGTTTGGTGTGTGTTTGATAAAGATAGTTTCCCCAAAGATAATTTTAATAGCGCAGTGCAGTTGGCTCAAAACAATGACTTCGGAATTGCTTATAGCAATGAATCTTTCGAACTTTGGTATATTCTACATTTTGAATTTTTAAACTCTCAGATTACTCGTGATCAATACATTAAAAAATTAAATAATATCTTTAAATCTAAAAAAGATGAAGGTTTCCCAGATTCTTACAAAAAGAACGACCCTAACATTTACAGAATTTTAAAACCCTATCAACATGTAGCTCTAAAAAATTCCAAAAATTTATCCAAAGATTATGAAAGTGAATTAATTCCTTCATCCGCAACACAATGTCCTGTGACTTATGTATATAAGTTAGTTGAAGAGTTAAATAAATGGATTCCATCACATAGACTTGATTAACAAAATACAAAATTTGAATTAAATTTTAAAAATTCTACTACATTAGAGTTACTTTCCCTGGCGGGCATGTTGAACGTGGCGAATCTTTTGTCGATGCTGTCATTCGTGAAGTGAAAGAAGAAACTGGACTAACTATTTCCAGACCCCAACTCTGTGGGATAAAGGACTGGTACGACGATGAGGAATACCGTTATATCGCTCTCTTTTACAAGACAGAACACTTTACTGGTGAACTCCAATCTTCAGACGAAGGAAAAGTCTGGTGGGAGGACTTTGACAATCTATTTCGTATAAAACTCGCAACTAAGGATATGTCTGATATGCTTCGTGTTTTTCTCGAAGAGGACCTCAGTGAATTCTTCTACTATAAAGACGGCGACGACTGGCTTTATGATTTGAAGTAAAAAATAGGCTAGGAAATTCCTAGCCTATTTATTCTGCATTTGTCTGAACGTAAGCTGCAATGACATCTGATGTGTACTGGGCTGTTCCAATTCCAAATTTGTCAATATTTTCCTTAAACTCTGGGTTATAGACGTAGCCTTTACCAATATGACCGAATACCTCAATAGAGCAGTCAAATCCATAAGTACGAATAGCTTGCAAGAGTTTAGCAGCTTCTTCTTGGTTTTCTGTTGCTGTTACAGGCAGTCCAGCTTGAAGATTTTGTGCCAAGGCTTGAAAAATTTGGTTGAAGGCAGCCGTAGCCTCGTCTTCGTGACCTTTCTGGCGCTCCAGCGCTTGGTCCATGACTTCTTGTCCATATTTCTCTACCGCCTCTTGGTGGTATTTTTGATGGTCTTGGTAGTTAAATCCAGCAAATTTCTCTTGAATGCTCATTTCTCTTTCTCCTTTTTGTTCTTGAATGGTTTTTTGCAAGGTTGAAATCAAGGTATCCAGATGTTCCCTTTCTCGAGTCAAATAGTCCAACTGCCTAGTCAAATGGGGCAATAAATCTGATCTATCTTCCTTTAACATCTCTGATATTTTCTCTAAAGAAAAGCCTAAATACTTGTAATAAAGAATGACCTGAAGACGTTCCAAATCCTCTTGACTGTAAGTTCGATAGCCGTTTTCCGACTTTAAAGGAACCAAAAGTCCTATCTTATCGTAGTGGTGCAGGGTCTTGACGGAGACACCTGAAAGCTGGGCAGCTTCTTTTATATGGTACATGATTTTCTCCTTATACTCAATGAAAATCAAAGAGCAAACTAGGAAGCTAACCGCAGGCTGCTCAAAACACCGTTTTGAGGTTGCAGATGGAAGCTGACGTGCTTTGAAGAGATTTTCGAAGAGTATTACAATGATAGTATAACCCCTCCCCCTAGGTCAGAGTCAAGCGTTTTTGCGAAATTTTTTTACTTTATCATAACATGAAAATGGTTTTCTTGACAGACCTTAGAAAACATGATAGGATAGTCAAGTCTATCAATCAAAAGAAAGGCTCATTTTGAGTACTTATGAGGCTATTTGCCAAGGGCAGTAGCTTTTTCTTTTGTAATACTAATTTTAGGAGTTTAACTATGTCTGAAAAATCGCAATGGGGTTCTAAACTGGGCTTTATCCTAGCATCTGCTGGTTCAGCCATCGGACTTGGAGCCGTTTGGAAATTTCCTTATATGACTGCTGCTAACGGTGGAGGAGGCTTTTTACTAGTCTTTCTCATCTCCACTATTCTAATCGGTTTTCCCCTTTTGCTAGCTGAGTTTGCCCTCGGCCGAAGTGCTGGTGTCTCAGCTATCAAAACCTTTGGAAAACTAGGAAAGAATAGCAAGTACAACTTTATCGGTTGGATTGGTGCCTTTGCCCTTTTTATCCTTTTATCGTTTTACAGTGTTATTGGTGGCTGGATTTTAGTCTATCTAGGCATTGAGTTTGGAAAATTGTTCCAACTTGGTGGAACGGGTGATTATGCTCAGTTATTTACTTCAATCATTTCAAATCCAGCCATTGCCCTAGGAGCTCAAGTAGCCTTTATCCTGTTGAATATCTTTATTGTATCACGTGGTGTTCAGAAAGGGATTGAAAGAGCATCTAAGGTTATGATGCCCCTGCTCTTTATCATCTTTGTCGTCATCATCGGGCGCTCTCTCAGTTTGCCAAATGCCATGGAAGGCGTTCTCTACTTCCTCAAACCAGACTTTTCAAAACTGACCAGTGCTGGTCTCCTCTATGCTCTGGGACAATCTTTCTTTGCCCTCTCACTAGGGGTGACAGCCATGCTGACCTATGCTTCTTATTTGGATAAGAAAACCAATCTGGTCCAATCAGGAATCTCCATCGTAGCCATGAATATCTCGGTATCCATCATGGCAGGTCTAGCCATTTTCCCAGCTATGTCAGCCTTCAATATCCAGTCTGAAGGGGGACCGAGCTTACTCTTTATCGTCTTGCCTCAACTCTTTGACAAGATGCCTTTTGGAACCATTTTCTACATCCTCTTCCTCTTACTCTTCCTCTTTGCGACGGTCACTTCTTCTGTCGTTATGCTGGAAATCAATGTGGGCAATATCACCAATCAGGACAACAGCAAGCGTGCCAAATGGAGTGTTATTTTAGGAATCTTGACCTTTGTCTTTGGAATTCCTTCAGCCCTATCTTACGGTGTCATAGCGGATGTTCACATCTTTGAGAAGACCTTCTTTGATGCTATGGATTTCTTGGTTTCCAATCTCCTTATGCCATTTGGAGCTCTCTGCCTGTCTCTCTTTACAGGATACATCTTTAAGAAGGCTCTTGCTATGGAGGAACTCCATCTTGATGAAAAAGCATGGAAACAAGGACTTTTCCAAGTCTGGCTCTTCCTTCTTCGTTTCGTCATTCCAATTATCATCATTGTGGTCTTTATCGCCCAATTTATGTAATCAAAAAGGACTTGAGTAGTGAACTCAGGCCCTTTCTTTTTTTATGGATGGCTAACAATTAATTCCAAACCTTGCCCTTCCAAAGTCCAAGCTTCAACATCACTTGGTAGGATAAAGTGGCTACCTTTTTGGATTGGATAATTTTTCCCGTCAACAGTTAGTTGACCTTGACCAGCCAAGACACTGAATAAGCTGTAGTCAGCTGTCTTTTCGAAGTCAACTTTTCCAGTAATTTCCCACTTGTAAACTGCAAAGAAATCATTGGATACAAGGAGAGTGGAACGTAAATCATCTGCTTTGATAGTTACAGGACGGCTATTGGCAGGCTCGCCAATATTCAAGACATCGATAGATTTTTCAAGGTGAAGTTCACGCAAGTTGCCATTATCATCCTTACGGTCAAAGTCATAGACACGGTAAGTGGTATCGCTAGATTGCTGAGTTTCAAGAATCAAAATTCCTGCTCCGATAGCGTGCATGGTGCCACTTGGTACATAGAAGAAATCTCCAGCCTTTACAGGAACTTTTGTCAACAAGGCATCCCAGTTCTTGTCCTCGATTTGCTGGCGGAGTTCTTCTTTTGACTTGGCATTGTGACCATAGATAATTTCTGAACCTTCATCCGCTGCGATAATGTACCAGCATTCTGTTTTTCCAAGTTCACCTTCATGCTCTAGTCCATAGGCATCGTCTGGGTGAACTTGGACACTGAGCCAGTCGTTGGCATCCAGAATCTTAGTCAAAAGTGGAAATACAGGCTCAGGACGATTGCCAAACAATTCACGATGTTCCGCATACAAAGTAGCGAGGTCTGTTCCCTGGTAGCGTCCATTGGCAACTTTAGAGACTCCATTTGGATGGGCTGAGATGGCCCAATATTCTCCGATTTTTTCACTTGGGATGTCGTAACCAAACTCATCACGTAGCTTGGTACCACCCCAGATTTTTTCTTGCATAACTGATTGTAAAAATAATGGTTCTGACATGTCGATCTCCTGTCTGATTTTTCTCCCCTCATTATAGCAAAAAGCTCCATCTAATTGAACTCTTTTTCACATATTATAAAGTAGGGAGAAGATTTTATAAAAATAGTGAACAAATGTGCTCTACTCAATGCTTGCACCATTGCTGGCAATGACATCCTTGTACCAGTAGAAGGATTTCTTCTTGCTACGTTTGAGGCTTCCATGACCAGCATTATCTCGATCTACATAGATAAAGCCATAGCGCTTGTTCATTTCGCCTGTTCCAGCTGAAACCAGATCGATACAGCCCCAAGTCGTATAACCAAGCAAGTCAACGCCATCTTGGTAAATGGCATCTCGCATGGCCTTGATATGAGCCTCTAAGTAAGCAATCCGATAGTCATCTGCTACATGACCATTCTCATCCGGTGTATCCATAGCACCTAGACCGTTTTCCACGATGAACATTGGCTTTTGGTAACGATCCCAGATAGCATTGAGGGTGATACGAAGACCAAGTGGGTCAATCTGCCATCCCCATTCTGAGGATTCAAGATAAGGATTTTTGAGAGAGGCAAAGATATTTCCAGCAGTTAATTCTTTAACTTCTGGATCACCTGAGGCTACTAGACTTGCATAGTAAGAGAAGGAAACAAAGTCAACAGTATTGTCCTTCAACAACTCTAAATCTTCTGCAGTCATTTGAATCTCGATTCGCTCACGCTCCCACTGCTTCTTGGCGTAGTTTGGGTATTCCCCACACGCTTGAACATCAATGAAGAAGTAACTCTTGCGATCTTCCTCCATGGCTGCCCAGTAGTCTCTCGGATGGGCTGTGTTAGGATAATACTGCCCTGCTGCCAACATACATCCCACCTTGTTTTCTGGGTCAATTTCGTGGGCAATCTTTGTTGCAAGAGCTGAAGCTACCAACTCATGGTGAGCAGCCTGATATTTAACCAGTTCTTGATTTTCTCCTTCTTCAAAACAGAGCCCAGCTCCCATAAAGGGGGCATGGAGAATCATGTTGATTTCGTTAAAGGTAAGCCAATATTTGACCAAACCCTTATAGCGGGTAAAGAGGGTGCGACAAAGTTTTTCATAGAAGTCTAACATCCGACGATTGCGCCAACCACCGTACTCTGTAATCAAGTGCATAGGACAGTCGAAATGAGTGATAGTCACCAGAGGTTGGATACCATACTTGTGGCACTCCTTAAATAAATCCTCATAAAAGGCTAGACCAGCTTCATTTGGCTCGATTTCGTCGCCCTTAGGAAAAATCCGAGTCCAAGCAATGGATAGACGATAAGTCTTAAAGCCCATTTCCGCAAAAAGGGCAATATCTTCCTTGTAATGATGGTACATATCAATGGCTTCTTTGGCTGGGTAAAAATAACCCTCCTCAAACGAAAATATCTTTTTCTGACCTGTGATAATGGCTTCACGATCTGGTCCAATGGGGACGACATCCACATTCGCCAATCCACGACCTTCTAAATTATAAGCACCCTCACACTGGTTGGCAGCTGTCGCTCCGCCCCACAAGAAACCATCCGGAAAAGTCAGTTTTTCGGTCATAACTCTACTCACTTTCTTATTTGCTTGTTCATTTACTTATATTATAACTTATTCTGTAAACCTTTTCTTATAAAATACTGTGACATACTGATACTATTCTACTATTTAAGTTTATCAGATTGTTTTTTAAAAAATTATCCTCTAGAAAAAGTAAATAGCCTCCCCTGAAACAAAAAAGAAGACTGAAAACTAGTCTCCTCTGTTCCTTTTAAATCAAAGCTGTAATAACCGTCACTAGGCCAAAAATAATACCTGGTGCATTAGCTGCTGCAAGGGGGATATCTCTTTCTTTTTTGAAAAGACCGTAGTAAACCCAGAGACTACAGTTGATGGCAGCAACCAAGGGCTGGATGAAATTTCCTTTTTGACCAGCCAGATTGTTCATGATTTGTGGGAAGTAAGACACATACATCATAACAGACATAAAGGTCGCTACCCAACCTAAAATTTTCATTTGTTTTTCAGACATTTTCAAAACCTCTTTCATTTTTACTGAATCTTATTTTAAAATATTCTTTCAAAACAATCAAGTCTTTAAAACTTTTGTTATAAAGATATAAACTATCACAATCTTGTTATAAGAAAGAGGGAACAGAAAAAAGACCGAATTGCTCCGTTCTGTTTACTCAATCAAATATTAGAAAATGAATACTCCTTTTCAATGAATCGATTGATTGATGGTAAATAAGCCGTTAGAAATTATTGACAGTATCGAAATTTTCTAGTAAAATGAATTTTGTTAATACCTAAATGGTGTGTAGTTTTCTATCAACATAGTCAGGAGAAAAGGAACTTATGCTAAAAAAATTTAATGAATTGTCACTGAAAGATAAGGCTTATCTAATTGGCGGTTTGAGCTTATTAGTCATTGTGATCTCATTTGGTCTACTCAATCGTCAAACAGTAACTGTCAGTCTTGTCTTTACACAACTATCTGCTCCCTTGATTTTGGTGATTTTTACTTGTCTAGTAATCGGGATCATTGCTGGTAGTGCTATTGGTATTAGCTATCACCATAACAAGACTCAAGATCTGAGAAGCCGCATTGCTGAAGCAGAAGCGACTATCAATATAAAAGACAGGGAGCTTGTCCAGTACGAGGAACAGGTGCAACAATTAAAACAGGAAGCCAAACAATAAGTGTAGAAATCATAACCACCCGTGAAAACGGGTGGTTTTTTGTCTCGCACCTAACGGAGCGAGACGGACTGAAAGTCGCATAAATACAAAAAAGATCGAATTGCTCCGATCTTTTTAAGTTTCACTCCAAGAATGTTTAGATAAAAAATTTGATAATAGAATTACCTACTTCATACGATAAAAATCAATCACTAGACCAGCAGGCCCTTTAACTAATAAGGACTCTGTTCCCCAATCGGTTACAGTTGGTCCGTTTAAAACCTGGATACCAAGTTCTTTCAACCGTTGGTAATTCTGGTCTACATCCTCAACCTCGATATGAAGAATGATTCCTGACTGAAAATCTTCCAAAGGAATCAAATGATTTTGGGACAACATCAGACAGTGACTGCCAATCGTAAACTGAGCAAAACTGTCATCAACATAATCGGGCTTTTTATCCAAAATACGCTCCAAGTCAGCACAGACTTGGGGAACATCTGAAACGATAATATCTAATTGATTTAAATTCATTTACTATCCTCCATAAAAAGACCGGATTGCTCCGATCTTTTCAAGTTTCTCTCTATGAAAATCAAAGAATAAACAAGGCATCGAACCGCAGGCAGTACTGAAGTACGACAAGGTGAAGATAACATAGTTTACATTTGATTTTCGACGAGAGGAATTATTTAATTGCGCGTGATTGCAACCCTTCTTCTTCCAAGAAGAGACGGAATGGTACGAGTTCTTCTGCTTCGTATTTTTCCTTGAAGGCTTTGATTGCTTCTTCTGAGTGAAGTTTTGGATCCAATTCAAGTACTTCTACTGGAAGTGGACGGTGTGGAGTGATGCGAGCATCGATCACAACAGTTTTACCTTCTTTGTTCAATTTAACAGCTTCTGCAACAACTGCATCGATGTCTTCGATACGGTCAACTGTAAATCCAACAGCTCCTTGAGCTTCAGCGATTTTCGCATAGTCAGCATTAGGGAAGTCACAACCAAACAAGTGTTTGTTTGTGTCTTCGTATTTGTCCTTGATGAAGGCATATTTACCATTTGAGAAGACAACGTTGATAACTGGAAGGTCGTATTGAACGTTTGTGATAACGTCTGGGTAGCACATGTTGAATGCACCGTCACCCATGATGTTCCATACTTGGCGATCTGGATTGTCTTTCTTAGCAGCGATACCACCAGGAAGGGCAATACCCATTGTCGCAAATAGTGGAGATGTACGCCACATGTTCTTAGGTGTCATGTGAAGGTGACGAGTAGATGTTTGAGTAGTGTCACCTACGTCGATTGAATAGATAGCGTCTTGATCAGCATGTTTGTTGATTGCATTGTAAACTTGATACAATTGCAATTCACCCTCAGTTTTACCTTCGAGTTTGTTCATGTAATCACGCCAGTTTTGGTTATTCTTAACGTTTGCACGCCACCATGGAGTTGATTCAACTGGATTCACTTTGTCAAGGATAGCTTTAGCTGCTTGACCTGCGTCACCAAGGATTGAAGCGTCTAGGGCGTGACGTTTACCAAGTTTGTAAGGGTCGATATCAACTTGGATGAATTTTTCAGTGTTCTTGAATGCTTCGTAAACTTCAGCAAATGGGAAGTTTGAACCAAGGAAAAGAACTGTGTCTGCTTCAAAGACCACTTCGTTGGCTGGCTTCCAACCAACACGGTAAGCAGAACCTGTCAAACCTTCATAGTTCCATTCAAAGGCTTCAAAGTTTTTACCAGTTGTGATGATTGGTGCTTTGATTTTACGTGACAATTCAGTAATCACTTCACCAGCTTTAACACCACCGTAACCAGCATAGATAACTGGACGTTCAGCATTGTTCAAGATTTCAACAGCTTTGTCGATTTCAACTTCGTTCAAAGCAGGAGCGATGAATGAACGCTCGTATGAACCTGAACCGTAGTATGAATTTTCGTCGATTTCTTGGAAACCGAAGTTTACTGGGATTTCAACAACAGCTGGACCTTTTTTAGAAACTGCAGCACGGCAAGCTTCGTCGATTACTTTTGGCAATTGCTCAGCGTAAGCTACACGTTTGTTGTATACAGCGATACCGTTGTACATTGGGTTTTGGTTCAATTCTTGGAAAGCATCCATGTTGAGTTCGTTAACTGGACGTGATCCAAGGATTGCTAGGAATGGAGTGTTATCCATAGCTGCATCGTAAACACCGTTAATCAAGTGAGTCGCACCTGGACCACCTGAACCAACTGCAACCCCGATTGAGCCACCGAATTTAGCTTGCATAACCGCTGCAAGAGCACCTGTTTCTTCGTGGCGAACTTGCAAGAAGCGGATGTCTTTGTCTTCAGCCAAAGCATCCATCAATGAGCTGAGTGTTCCAGATGGGATACCGTAGATTGTGTCTACGCCCCATGTTTTCAATACATTAAGCATTGCTGCAGATGCAGTAATTTTCCCTTGAGTCATAATGATAACTCTCCTTCAAATATTTTTAAATCTACTAAAAAAGGTTTCATATAGTTTTTGAAAACGTTTCAGTAAATTTTTACATTACTAATTTATCACATTTATTTTTAGTTTACTAAGAATCTGCTCAGAAGTTTTTATTCTCTATTACAGTACAGTTTGAAAACGTTTTTAGCTTCTGTTTTATAATAAAAAGCGAGCAAGCCCGCTTTTAATCTATTTTACTAAAGTTTAGTAAGAGTGAACTAGTCAGAACAGATACAGAACTAAAGGCCATGGCTAGACCAGCTAGTTCTGGATTGAGGACCAGTCCAACACCAGAAAAGACTCCTGCTGCAATCGGAATTCCGGCGACATTGTAGATAAAGGCCCAGAAAAGATTGAGCAGAATTCGATTAAAGGTTTTCTTACTCATGTCAAAGGCACGAACCACGCCTAGGAGGTTATTGGTTGTCAACACTAAATCTGCTGACTCGATAGCGATATCCGTTCCAGCTCCCATAGCAATCCCCACATCTGCTACACTAAGGGCAGGAGCGTCATTGATACCGTCCCCAACAAAGGCTACTTTGCCAGCCGCTTGTAGTTTATGGATTTCATGGGCTTTTTCTTCTGGCAAGACACCTGCAATGACCTCTTCGATTCCGATTTGATCTGCAATAGCACGCGCTACACCTGCATTGTCTCCTGTCAGCATGACTGTTTTAAGACCTCGTTTTTTCAACTGACTGATGGCAAGCTTAGCATTTTCCTTTGGAATATCTTGCAGAGCAAGCAGGCCTTTGATTTCATTGTCCACAGCCAAGAACACAACTGTCTTAGCTTCTTTTTCCAGTTGTTCTAGTTTTTCTTGATAAATGCTAGAAATATCCATGCCATCCAGCATTTTAGCATTTCCAAGCAGAACTTGTTTTCCATTGATTTGCCCTGAGACACCTTTTCCGTGCAAGGCTTGGAAATTTTCAACAGTTTGAAGCTCAAGTCCAGCTTCACTCGCTCGTTTCACAACGGCTTCAGCCAGTGGGTGTTGAGAAGCTTCTTCCAAGGAAGCTGCCAATCCAAGCACTTCTACTTCGTCGCCGATGATATCTGTGACCACAGGTTTCCCTTCAGTCAAAGTCCCTGTTTTATCAAAGACAATGGTTTGGACTTTCTGGATTTCCTGTAGAACAGTTCCATTTTTGAGGAGAACTCCCATCTTGGCACTGCGACCTGTCCCCACCATAAGGGCTGTCGGTGTTGCAAGTCCCAATGCACAAGGGCAGGCAATAATCAGAACTGCTACTCCATAGAGAAGCGAAGACACAAAGCTCGCTCCAAGCACAACTACACTATCCCTGAGCAAGACGAACCAAACCCAAAAGGTCACAATCCCTAAAATGACAACTGCTGGAACAAAAATCCCTGAAATCTTATCCGTCAAGTCCTGAATCGGCGCACGACTTGTCTGAGCTTTCTTCACAAAATCCACAATCTGAGCCAAAACAGTCTCTGAACCAACTTTTTCTGCTCTAAAAACAAGTGTTCCACTATTATTGATGGTTGAACCAATGACGGTATCTCCAACTGTCTTGTCCACAGGCAGACTCTCACCTGTCACCATAGACTCATCAATACTAGAGATACCTTCTACTACGACACCATCAACCGCAATCTTTTCACCGGGACGCACTCGAATCAGGTCACCTACCTTGACTTGCTCCAAAGGGACTTGAACATAGTTATCCTCACGCAAGACTTCTGCTGTTTTAGCCTGCAAGTCAAGTAATTTCTCCACAGCTTGGGAAGTATTTTTCCGCATTTTCTCCTCAAAAACGGCCCCCATAAGAACGAAGAAGAAGATAAAGGCAGCACTTTCAAAGTAAACGGGGAGGCCAGCGAAGAGGGCAACTAAGCTATAGAAATAGGCCACTAGGGTTCCCAGAGCAACCAAGGTATCCATGTTGGCATTGTGCTTTTTAAAACTAGCCCAAGCACTTTGGATATAAGGACCACCTGCTACTAGCATAATCGGTGTTGTGGCTAAAAAGGTGCCCCAACGCATGACTTGGTGACTAATTCCTCCTGTCGACATCCCAATCATGAGGATTACAAGAGGCACAGTAAAGATACTAGTAATCCAAAAACGCTGTAAAAGTGATAGAGATTTTCGAGTCTTCTCAACAACTGTATAACTTCCCTTTTGCATCTTCATACCACAAGAAAATTCATGTTGACCTAATTCTTGAGGTGTAAAACGAATGACTTTCTCCTCATCTACGCCGATTGGTTCCAAGATGCCTTCTTCTTCAAAAAGAATTTCCTTATAACAGTTTGAAGGTGTCAAACGGTGAAAGGTGATCTCAGCAGGAACTCCTTTTTGCAGTTGAATGTGGGCTGGATGGTAGCCTTTGTCTGCCGTGATACGGATTTTTTGAACACCATTTTCAAGACTTGCTTTTACAATTTCAGTCATATCATTCTCCTATTCTACAATCATCTTACCGTGCATCATATTCATGCCACAAGAGAAACCATACTCTCCAGCCTGCTCAGGCGTAATTTCCACTACATACTCTTCCCCCATTGGCAGATCCGCATGTACACCAAAGTCTGGAAATACGATCTGATCCAAACATGGTGAAGGATCTTTGCGGTCAAAGACAATGCGGGCTGGCACTGATTTCTTGAGGATAATCAACTCAGGCGTATAGCCCCCCATGACCTCCACTCGAATCTCTTGGTAGCCGTTTTTTTGCTGGGCCTTTTGTCCAGATTTTTCAGGTTTTTTGAAAAACCAAAACAAGATAAAGGCGATAAGGGCAATACAAATAATGGTTACAATACTATTTAACATGACGTCTCCTTTACATACAATTACATTTTACTTTTGTTACAGCGCTTGATTTCTTCTCAGAAACCACAGCTTCCAAGTCTTCCAAGTCAGCCTGAGTGAAATCACATTCAGCAATCAAATCAGCCAACAAGTTCTTAATCCTACGAGAACAAACCTTGTCCTTGATATCTTGGACAAGCAAATCTCGACTTTGGTCCAAAGTTAAAAGGGCTGAATAGATAAAGGACTTACCTTCTTTTTTCCTTGTCAGACACTCTTTCTCAACCAAACGAGCCAAAAGAGTTTGAATGGTTGACTTGGACCAGTCGAACCGCTCCGCTAGAACCCTGATTAAATCCGTACTAGTCTGCTCTCCTTGCATCCAAATAATCTTCATGACCTGCCATTCTGCATCTGAAATCTGCATTAGCACACCTCCAAAATCTACATTTGTCAATTACAATTATCAGTATACTCTTAAAATCTACAATTGTCAATTATAAAATCAATCTTTTCTTTGAAAAATTGAATTTTAACAATTTGATAAAGGATTTTCAGTCAAATCTTACTATATAAACTATAAAAATATGCTATACTAAAGAAAAAAGAAAACAACCACTAGGGGTGCGTAAAGCTGAGATTAACGACTGTTAGACCCTTTGACTCAATCTAGGTAATGCTAGCTGATGGAAGTGGAAATGATAATGGGGACTAGCAGTCTTCTATTGCCTTCCTGAAACAGACTAGCTTGTTCTTAAGAATACAAACTTCAGTTGGTTGGGAGGTTTTAGATGACTTATTTACCCGTTGCTTTGACCATTGCAGGGACTGACCCTAGTGGTGGGGCTGGCATTATGGCAGATTTAAAGTCATTCCAAGCTAGAGATGTCTATGGAATGGCCGTTGTGACCAGTCTTGTCGCTCAAAATACCAGAGGTGTTCAATTAATCGAGCACGTTTCTCCTCAAATGTTGAAAGCCCAATTGGACAGTGTCTTTTCGGATATTCCACCTCAGGCTGTAAAAACTGGAATGTTGGCAACTACTGAAATCATGGAAATCATCCAGCCCTATCTTAAAAAGCTGGATTGTCCCTATGTCCTTGACCCTGTTATGGTCGCAACAAGCGGTGATACCCTGATTGATACCAGTGCCAGAACTTACCTAAAAACAAACCTACTTCCCCTTGCAAGTATTATCACACCGAATCTTCCTGAGGCAGAAGAGATTGTTGGCTTTTCAATCCATGATCCTGAAGACATGCAGCGTGCCGGTCGCCTGATTTTAAAAGAATTTGGTCCTCAGTCTGTGGTAATCAAAGGTGGGCATCTCGAAGGCGGTGCCAAGGATTTCCTCTTTACAAAGGATGACCAATTTGTCTGGGAAAGCCCAAGAATTCAAACCTGTCACACCCATGGTACTGGATGTACCTTTGCTGCAGTGATTACGGCTGAACTAGCCAAGGGGAAAACCCTCTATCAAGCAGTCGATAAGGCCAAGGCCTTTATCACAAAAGCCATTCAAGACGCTCCTCAACTCGGTCATGGTTCTGGCCCAGTCAACCATACAAGCTTTAAAGATTAAAAAAACTCTCTAGTTCCCACTTTAAGGGAATTAGAGAGTTTTTATAGTCTTCTAAAATCTCTTCAAACTACGTCAACTTTATCTGCAACCTCAAAGCAGTGCTTTGAGCAACCTGCGGCTAGCTTCCTAGTTTGCTCTTTGATTTTCATTGAGTATTAATTAGAAAATAATGTCATCTAACTTTGTCAAAAAGGCTTGCGTTTTTGCCTCTATATCTTCTGCCTGCATCAAATCACGTACTACCGCTACACCAGCTATACCCGTGCCGATAAGTTGGTCAATATTCTCTGATGTCAAGCCGCCAATAGCAACTACTGGAATAGCGACCCTTTGGCAAATTGTTTTCAAGGTTGAAATCAGGGTGATAGGGGCATTTTCCTTGGTCGTGGTAGGGAAAATGGCTCCTGTCCCCAAGTAATCTGCTCCCCCTTCTTCTGCTTCGAGGGCTCTTTTTACTGTTTTAGCTGTGACACCGAGGATTTTTTCAGGACCTATGACTTTGCGGGCAACCGAAACGGGTAATTCATCGTCGCCAATATGCAGACCAGCAGCATCAACTGCAAGACAAACATCCAAACGATCATCGATGATCAAGGGTACCTGATAGGCATCTGTTATTTCCTTGACTTGTTTTGCCAGTTGATAATATTGATTGGTTGTGAGATTTTTTTCTCGTAATTGGACTATGGTGACCCCTGAACGGCAGGCCGTCTCAATCTTTTCAAGAAAACTTTCCAAGGAATCTTGGTAGCGATTGGTTACCAGATACAGTCTAAGCGCCTTTCTATTCATAAACATCTCCTTTGATAGCATCTAGCCAATTTTCGTCTCTTTTGAGGAGAGAGAGCTGATTGAGAACTTGGTAACGAAAATCTTCCAATCCCATTCCTTGAACAACTATTCTCTCAGCAGAGATATTGAGATAAGAAACCGCTAGGCAAGAAGCTTCAAAGCCAGTCTTTCCTTGGCTGAGAAAAACGGCTGTCAAGGCTCCAACCAAGTCTCCTGTCCCTGTTATCCAGTCTAATTCTGCACAGCCATTTCCCAGTACAGCGACCTGATTCTTCGAAACGATGAGGTCCTTGGGGCCTGTGACTAAGAATGACATACCTGGATAAAGCTGACACCAGTCTTTCAAGACTTGAAGTAAATCCTCAGTTTCTTGATCTTTAGCACTCGCATCGACCCCAACGCCGTGGTGTTTTAAGCCAACAAGACTTCGAATTTCCGACATGTTTCCTTTAAGGACCGTAGGTATATAGTCTAAAAGGTCTTTAACTAATCTCTTACGAATGGATGAAACTGTTACGCCAACTGCATCTACTACCATTGGAAGACAAACTTGATCTGCATAAGAAGCTGCCATACGGATTGCTTTTTCCTTCTCAGCTGACAAATGCCCCAAATTGATGAAGAGTGCCTGGCTTTGCTTAGTAAAATCGAGAACCTCACGAGGGTCATCTGCCATGACAGGTTTACATCCCAGAGCCAAAATGCCATTGGCCAGCATCTCACAAGAAATCTCATTGGTAATACAGTGAATTAGGGAACTAGAGCCTATAGGGAAGGGATTTGTAAATGCCTGCATCAGTCTATCCTTTCATCAAAGAAATATCCCTGCACTTTTTTAAAGAATTCCTGCTTGATTAAAAATCGAAAGGCAATAAAGGAAATCGCTGTACCAATCAAGGTTGCTCCGAAAAATCGAGGCGTGTAGATAAACCAGCTAAGCTTAGCAGCTGATCCTGTAAAGAGTACCATAACAGGATAGGAAACAATAGAACCAATAATACCTGTTCCCAAAATCTCTCCTAGAGCGGAATAATGAAATTTTCGACCATACTTATAAAAGAGACCTGCTAGAAGGGCTCCAAAAGTCGCTCCTGTTAGAGCTAAAGGCGGAATTCCTTGAGTCGTCATACGGATAAAGGCTGTCACTGTAGCCATAGCCAAGGCATAAACAGGTCCCATCATGATTCCTGCTAGAATATTGACTACACTGGACATCGGTGCCATTCCCTCAATACGAAAGATAGGAGTAAGGACTACATCAAGGGCAATCATCATGGATAAAATGGTTAATTTGTGAACTTGTAATTGGTTGTTTCTCATATTTCTATTCTTCTCCTGTTTCTAAAGACTGCAGATCGCTCTTCCATGTCTGGTGTTGGTAGGCCATTTCCCAAAACTTGGCTTCCATGTGAACACTGATGTGGAAGGCATCTAGCATTTTTTTCCTGTCTGTCTCATCACTTTCTCGATAGAGTTGATTAACCAGTGCTCCCTCCTCTCTGATCTGTTGCTCTAACTCATCCGTAATATAAGTTTCAATCCATTGTTGGTAGAGAGGATTTGGTGATGGTTTAAGATTGAGTGATTTGCCTATATCATGGTATAACCAAGGACAAGGCAGCAAACTTGCAAAGGCAATGCCCAAGTTTGGCTCTGCAAATTGACGATAAATGTGAGAGATATAATGATAGCAGGTTGGAGCGATTGGATGTTCCTCCATTTCCTGATCTCTGATTTCCAATTCCTTGAAAAATTGTTGGCGGATAAATAACTCACCTTCCACTAGACTCTGAGCATTTTGTTTCAAGAGTCTTTTCATCTCTTGGTTTGAAGTCTTATCAGCCAAGAGGTGATAAGCTTCTGAAAAAGACTTCAGATAATAGGCATCCTGAATCAAGTAATAGCGGAAAATGGCAGGGTCTAAATTTCCCTCTTGTAACTGTAAAACAAAGGGGTGATGAAAGGAAGCCTGCCAAGCTTCCTTGGATAATTCCATCGCAATATCTGTAAATTCCATAATAACTCCTTTATAAAAATAGACTGGTTTGAAGCAATAAAAAGAAAAGCAGGTAGATGAATAGTGTCCTTTGAGGAATATAAAAAGTCCGATAGCGATTCTCCACCTGTGCATGTTCGTCATATCCATGCGCCGATAGAGCTCTCAGGTAAAGATGGCGCCATCTAAAGACCGTCATCAAAACCTTACTGTAAATCAAGGGCGACCAAAAATGTAGTTCTTGACCGCGTAATAAGCAAGCTTCCTTGAGGGACTTGATTTCTTGCTGGATAAGGGGGAAGGAATTGAATACCACAATCAAGGCATAGGCCCAAGAGCGTGATAACCCCTTTTGAGCCAAGTACAAGAGAAGCTCTTTTAGGGAAATAGAGGAAACAAATACAAGACCAATACAAACGGTCACAAAGGCCCTCGTTCCAAGCATGACTGCCTGCGAAGCATCTCCGTGTAACTGAACTGCCCAGTAGTTGGCAAAGGATGGCAAAATGGCGAGCAGAATCATCCAAGCCAATACTTTAAATCGCCGGTAATAGATCATAAAGAGAATGCAAAATGCGACTACCGAAAGATTTAGAGCAATCGAAGGAATGAAAGATGTTTCCAAGGATAAAATCAGCAAGAAGAGACTGATAATCGGTGTCTGGGTTGCTACTTTGACCATACTATCTCACCTCCCCTTGAGTATTGCTACTCTGAGATGTGAGTTGTTTGGTAATTGTCACTTTTTTCACATGACTGAGACCCTGACTAGTCATCTCAATCCAATAATCAACCACAGAGATCAAGGGATCTAAACGATGGCTAATGATCAGAAAACTTCTTCCTTGATTTCTATCCTCCAACATCCACTGACAAAAATAATGGCAGGCTCTATCATCCAAACCAGCAAAAGGTTCATCTAGCAAAATCACAGAAGCCTTGCTGGTCAAGATGGTCAAGAGCTGAAGAATCTTTTGCTGACCACCACTTAATTGATAGGGGCTCTTATCGAGTGCCTGCTCCAGATCAAAATACCGTAAAGCTTGGAAAATTCGCTGATTTCTTTCAGAATCAGGTCCATCTAATTGAAGCTCTTCTCGCAGACTGGCTCTGATAAACTGCTTCTCAGCTTCCTGAACAACACCCGTCAGGTCACGATACAAACTCTTTTTCTTTTTCAAGACCGAACTCTTCCAAGTAATGCGCCCCTTATACTTTTGAAATTGAAGAATAGACCGAAAGAGGGTTGATTTCCCGACACCATTGTCACCCAAAATACAGGAAATTCCTTGGTAGAATGTGAAATCAGCAATCGAAAAGAGGTGGCGATTATCCAACTCACAAGTCGTTCGATCCATATGGAATAGTTCTGGGCTAGAAGCAACTTCCTTTGAAACAGCCTGTGTCATTTCAGAGGTAGGGATTTGAAACACTTCCCTTAGTTGTCCATCTCTTAGCTCCACCATATGGTCGATATAGGCTTCATAATCAGATAAATCATGGTCGCACAAAATAACTGTCTTCCCATCAGAGACCAACTCTTTTAGAATCTCCAATATCTCTATCCTACTCTTGCGGTCAATGGAAGCGAAGGGCTCATCCAAAAGATAGACCCTAGGATTCATAGCAAAGAGAACAGCCAAAGCAGCCTTTTGCTTTTCCCCACCTGATAAGTGATGGATGGGACGGTGCAAAATCTTCTCACAGCGACATTGTCGAACCACCTCTGCTATTTTAGAATCAATTTCCTGAACGGGATGCCCAATATTTTCCAAGGTAAAAATCAGCTCCTCAAACAAGTTCTCCATGGTAAATTGATGATTGGGATTTTGAAAGAGAATACCAACCGTCTGGACACGTTCGATGATAGAAAGCTGACCGACCTCGCTCCCATTTATCAGGACTTGACCGCTATAGGGAAGAGAACTGACTTGGGCAATCATTTGAAAAAGACTAGATTTTCCTGAACCACTGCTCCCAACTAACAAGGTAAAGGCTTGCGCATGAAAAGTAAAATCAAGCGGCTCAGAGAAGATTGGGGACTGAATCGCTCGTAGTTCCAGCCCCATCTATGCCTTGCCCCCAGCTGCAAACTGATGATAAAGTTTGACAATGGCACGAACCAAGATAGTACAAAAGAAAAAGACAGAAATAAAACGTACTACAAGCAAGGAAAGGACAAAAGGAAGGGAGAAGGCGTAGTAACCTAACTTAATGTATTCATAGACAAAGCTAACAAGCGTAATCCCAATACTATTAGCAGTTAGAGAGAGCCAACTTTCATAGCGATTCTTGGTTACGATAAAACCAAGTTCACTTCCCAAACCTTGAACCAAGCCAGACAAAAGGGCACCCAGACCAAATTGGCTACCATAAAGGACTTCAGCAAGCGCAGCTAGCACTTCACCAATCGTTGCGCTTCCCACTCTTGGAACAAAGATTGCAGCAATAGGCGCAGCCATACACCAGAGACCAAAGAGGATTTCATTGGCAAAGGCCTGCAAACCAAGAGGGGCTAAAATCAGAGTGAGGATATCAAAGAGATAGCCGGATCCCACAAAAACGCCACCAAAAAAGATAGACAAGAAAGCAAGTAAGATAACATCTTTTAATTGCCATTTTTTCAACATAAAAAACTCCTTTTTAAAGAAAAGTGGGGCATTCAAGGAGACCTACCTAAATGCTTTGCATCATCTTCATCCAGTTTCGTAAAAGAAAAAACTCTAATTACAGATAGGAATTAGAGTTCAGCTTACAAGATTAGATAGTTCTTTCGACATACGAAAAAAACATTTCACATTTCCCTTCGCCAGTCTTAACTGTATCAGGTTCAATGGGTATCATCTCAGCCTAAAGCACCCCAAATGTCTTTATTATTTAATTATATAAATATTATAACAAACGATTTTTTCTAGTTCAAGAAATTGAACTGGAAATACAGCCTTGCACTCACAAAGACAGCAGATCTTTCGTTTGCAAAAAAACAAATGTCTTGTTTGATAGATTAGCCATTTGAGCTGAATCTGGACATAGCTTTTTAGAAAAAAGAAAATCCTACTCCCTCAAAATCCAAGGAAAAATTGATAGCTATTGTTCACTCATTTCTCGAACAGTTTTTTCTATATTTTTTGCATACGATATTGCTGAAATGATTGAAACACCATCAACATTGGTCTTCATAATGTCTTTAATATGTTGCGTCTGTATCCCACCAATTGCAACTAAGGGCATTTGTGGCAATAGTTTTCTCATCAATTTAAGACCTTCATAACCTATAGCACCACCAGCATCGTCCTTTGACTGGGTATCAAATACAGGACCAACACCAACATAATCTACATATTCAACTTTTGATTGTTGAAATTCTTCCTCGTTTTTTATAGAAAGACCAATTATTTTATCTGGCATCAATTTTCTAATTTCATCAACTCCAAGGTCATCTTGTCCTACATGTACGCCATCAGCGTCAATTTCCATTGCCAAATCAATATCATCATTAACAATAAACAGAACATTGTATTTTTTACAAAGATCCTGTAGTTTAATTGCTAATTCGACTTTTTCTTTACCTTCTAAGGCTCCCTCCCCTTTTTCACGGAATTGAAATAAGGTTATACCACCTTTTAAGGCTTCCTCAACGACCGTATATAGATCTTTTCCTTGGCAAGTAGTCGTTCCACAAATAAAATATAGTTTTAGTAATTCTTTTTGAAACATCTTACTTCACTCTTTTGAATTTCTTTACATCTTCATCTGTAATCTCGTATAAGGCATTTATAAATTCCACTTTAAATGTTCCAGGAAGATGTCCATTTGGACGTTTTTCTGCCATTTCTCCAGCGATATTGTAAACCAACATTGCTGTTTCTAATGATTTCAATTCTTGACCTTTTTCAAGTCCGATAAAGCTTGCTACTACAGCACCTAATAAGCATCCTGTCCCAATAACTTTTGGCATCATGGCACTACCATTATGAATAGTTACCACTTCTCCATTTACCGCAATAGCATCCACTTCACCTGTTACTATTATAGGAATATCGAACTTCTTATTTGCTGCTAGAGCAATTTCATCAATATTATCTACGCCCGCACTATCTACTCCTTTAGATGCCACATTTATCCCTACTAAAGAAGCAATCTCGCCAGCATTTCCTCTAATCGCTGCTAGTTTATAATTGTTGATTAGATCATCTGCTACTTTTTTTCTATATTCTCCTGCTCCACAGGCTACAGGATCTAAAACTGCTGGGACATTATATTTCTCTGCAATTTTCAGAGCAGCTTGGTATAATTTCCAATTTTCATCTGTCAATGTTCCTATGTTTATTAATAAACCTCCAGCATACTTTAACAAATCCTCTAAATCTGCAGGAAACTCACTCATAGCTGGTGATGCACCCAATGCTACTAATCCATTTGCTGTGAAATTTTTTACTACATCATTGGTTATACAAATGACTAATGGTGCTTTTTCTTTTAATAATTTTAAACTTGTCATATTGAAATCCTTCCTTTTCACTTTATACGATCTACTGATTTCGATTGATTTCTATCTTTCGTTAAGAAATTTTTTTATTTACATTGAATAATTTACCTCATCAAATTTGTAAATATCCTAAACCTTCACTAGGCGTCATAGCCAATATCAAAAAAGGCTAATTCTAAGGCAACTGCTTGATTCCAGCGTTCCTGAAGTTCTGTCAAATCTTCTCGACCTTTCCCGAAACGATTGAGTTCGTCAACCAGAAATTGAACCCACTCTGCAAAGAAAGGACCTCTGTGGAGATTGATCCATTCCGAATGAATATAGGCTTCAGGTAGAGCCAAATCTTTAGAACCCCAGTCTAGATAGAGCCCTTCTGCAATGACCAGCATGACCAAAAGATAGGCATAGTCTGATGAAGACACAGCAGAATACATAAGCTCCTGAAAGGCTTTTGTTACAGGATGCAAGGTCACTTCCAGATAGTCATTCTCAGATACTTTTAACTCTTTGAAAGCCTTTTGGAAATAACCATCTTCATCTGCTTCAAGAAAGCCTAGTTGCTTGGCAAAACGAAGCTTGGATTCAAGCTGGTCTGCGTGGGCTACGCAAGCACCCAGCATGGATAAGAAGGCATCAAAGAAGTGATAATCTTGAACCAGGTATTCTTTTAAGACCTTATTCTCAATTGTCCCCGCAAAAAGTTCCTGAACAAAACGATGATTGATTGCAGCCTGCCAATCCTTCTGACTGCTTTTTAATAATTCTCCAACAATCAAACCTGGCTCAAATGCATAGTCTTGTCTTTCCATATTTACTTTTCCTCTCTTTACTCGTTCGTAATCAACAAAACATCAAGAAAATCCTAGTTTTACTTGACCTTTTTAAAGAAAATCAAGGGCGTTCAAGAAGAGCTACCTAAATGCTTTGTATCACCTTCATCCAGCTTCTATAAACAAAAAACTCCAATTACAATCAAGAATTAGAGTTGACTTACAAGATTAGATCGTTCATTTCGCCATACGAAAAAACGTTTCACATTTCCCTTCGCCAGTCTTAACTGTATCAGGTTCAATGGGTATCATCTCAGCCTAAAGCACCCCAAATGTCTTTATTATTTAATTACTGCACCAGTATAGCAAAAAATGAAAGCCCTAGCAAGATATTTGATTGAAAAATATATTTATATAGACTTTTATATGATTTTCCTTTATTCAAACGTTTAAAACACAAACAAAAACCTCCACATTCAGTGGAGGCAATCTTTTTATCAATACAATTTTAAGTCGCGTGGGTCAACTGGGAAGGTTGGGTTGTATGGGTTGTGACGGAGTTTGAAGTGTTTGACATCTTCAATGGTCTGAGTTCCAGATAACTGCATAACTGTCTTCAATTCTGCATTCAAGTGTTCAAAGACTTGGCGTACACCGACACTACCACCAAGGGCCAAGCCATAGATAACAGGGCGACCAATAGCTACCAAGTCTGCACCTGAGGCCAAGGCTTTAAAGACGTGTTGACCACGACGAATACCTGAGTCAAAGACAATTGGCACGCGTTTATCAACTGCTTCAGCTACTTCTTGAAGTGAGTCGAAGGCAGCTGGTCCACCGTCGATTTGGCGACCACCGTGGTTGGTTACCCAGATACCAGAGGCACCTGCAGCAAGCGAACGTTCAACGTCCTCACGGCACTGTGGTCCCTTGACATAAACAGGAAGTCCTGAGTATTCAGCGATAAATTCTACATCACGTGGAGACAAGCGTTGTTTAGCTGATTTATAAACAAAGTCCATTGATTTACCAGCACCTTCTGGCAGGTATTCTTCAACAATCGGCATGCCAACTGGGAAGACAAAACCATTGCGCTTGTCCACCTCACGATTGCCCCCTACAGTTGCATCTGCAGTCAAGACAATCGCTTTGTAGCCTTCAGCCTTCACACGATCCATGATGTGGCGGTTAATACCATCATCTTTACTAAAGTAAAATTGGAACCAATGAGGTGTCCCTTGAAGGGCTTCCGTAATTTCTGGAAGGTCGACAGTAGAGTAAGAGCTGGTTGTATAGAGAGAACCAAACTCATGAACACCACGCGCAGTCGCCACTTCACCCTGTTCATTTGCCAATTTATGAGCCGCAACAGGCGCCATAATGATTGGTGAAGACAATTTTTCACCTGCAAATTCAATCTCTGTACTTGGATTTTCTACATTGCAAAGCGTATGCGGAACGATGAGTTTGTGGTTAAAGGCACGAATATTCTCACGCAAAGTGAAAGTATCTTCCGCCCCACTAGCGATATAGCCAAATGCTGCTTTAGGAATAACTTGTTGAGCCATTGGCTCCAAATCATAAGTATTAATGAAATCTACATGACCTTCTGCATTGCTTGTTTTGTATGACATAAAATGCCCTCCTTAATAAGTAAGCGTTTACTTTGTATATTACAAAAATATCTTAACTCTTTTTTCAACACTTTTCAAATATTTTGTTTGTAAATTTCAGAAATTTTATGTCTATGATAAAAAATCCTTATAACGGCAATAAAAAATACATATTATCCAAAGAAGATTTTAAGTGCTACAATAACTGTATTATTTCTAGATAGGAGGTTCTATTTTTGGATTGGTCCATTGTTGAACAATATCTACCACTATATCAAAAGGCATTTCTTCTAACCTTACATATTGCAGTTTGGGGAATTCTGGGATCCTTTCTGCTCGGTTTAATCATTAGTATCATCCGACATTATCGAATCCCAGTTTTGGCGCAAGTAGCGACAGCCTACATTGAATTGTCACGTAATACGCCCCTTTTGATTCAACTCTTCTTTCTCTACTTCGGACTTCCTAGAGTAGGGATTGTCCTATCTTCAGAAGTCTGTGCCACTTTAGGACTGGTCTTTTTAGGAGGCTCCTATATGGCAGAATCTTTCCGAAGTGGGCTGGAAGCCGTCAGTCAAACCCAGCAGGAGATTGGATTAGCAATCGGTCTGACGCCTGTACAGGTCTTTCGCTATGTGGTTCTTCCGCAAGCAACAGCTGTGGCACTCCCCTCCTTTAGTGCCAATGTCATTTTCCTCATCAAGGAAACCTCTGTTTTCTCAGCAGTAGCTTTGGCCGACCTCATGTACGTTGCCAAGGACTTGATTGGACTATATTATGAGACAGACATTGCGCTAGCTATGTTGGTAGTTGCTTATCTTATCATGTTGCTACCCATCTCACTGCTCTTTAGTTGGATAGAAAGGAGGCTCCGCCATGCAGGATTCGGGAATCCAAGTACTCTTCCAGGGAAATAATCTCCTGAGAATCTTACAGGGATTGGGCGTTACGATTGGGATATCCATCCTGTCTGTCCTCTTATCCATGATGTTCGGAACAGTCATGGGAATCATTATGACCTCCCATTCTAGAATCGTACGATTTTTAACACGATTGTATCTGGAATTCATCCGTATCATGCCCCAACTGGTGCTACTCTTCATCGTTTACTTTGGCTTGGCTCGAAACTTTAATATCAATATCTCAGGTGAGACTTCTGCTATTATCGTTTTCACCCTCTGGGGAACAGCTGAGATGGGGGACTTGGTCCGTGGAGCCATCACTTCCCTTCCTAAGCATCAGTTTGAAAGTGGACAGGCACTCGGCTTAACCAATGTTCAACTTTACTACCACATCATTATCCCACAAGTCTTTAGAAGATTACTGCCACAAGCCATCAACCTTGTCACTCGGATGATCAAAACCACTTCCTTAGTCGTATTGATTGGAGTTGTAGAGGTTACCAAAGTTGGACAACAAATCATCGATAGCAATCGTTTGACTATCCCAACAGCTTCCTTCTGGATTTATGGAACCATTCTGGTCTTGTATTTCGCAGTCTGCTTTCCTATTTCCAAACTATCCACTCACTTAGAAAAACATTGGAGGAACTAAATGTCTGAAACTATTTTAGAAATCAAGGAACTAAAAAAATCCTTCGGAGACAATCCCATCCTCCAAGGACTTTCTCTAGAAATCAAAAAAGGGGAAGTTGTCGTCATCCTAGGACCATCTGGTTGTGGTAAAAGTACCCTCCTTCGTTGCCTTAATGGCTTAGAAAATATTCAAGGTGGAGATATCCTGCTGCATGGTCAGTCTATCGTTGAAAATAAAAAAGACTTTCACCTAGTTCGCCAAAAGATTGGCATGGTCTTTCAAAGCTATGAACTCTTTCCCCATCTGGATGTCCTTCAAAACCTCATCCTAGGCCCTATCAAGGCTCAGGAAAGAGACAAGAAGGAAGTAACGGAAGAAGCTCTGCAACTACTGGAACGTGTTGGTTTGCTAGACAAACAACATAGTTTTGCCCGTCAATTATCTGGTGGACAGAAACAACGGGTTGCAATTGTCCGTGCCCTCCTCATGCATCCAGAAATCATCCTTTTTGACGAAGTGACTGCTTCGCTGGATCCAGAAATGGTGCGTGAGGTTCTGGAACTCATCAATGACTTGGCCCAAGAAGGCCGTACCATGATTTTAGTAACCCATGAAATGCAGTTTGCCCAAGCAATTGCCGATCGGATTATCTTCCTCGACCAAGGGAAAATCGCTGAAGAAGGAACAGCTCAAGCCTTCTTTACCAATCCGCAAACCAAACGAGCCCAGGAATTTTTAAACGTCTTTGACTTTAGCCAATTTGGCTCATATCTATAAAGGAGATTCTTATGAAACTATTCAAACCACTCTTAACTGTTTTGGCACTTGCCTTCGCCCTAATCTTTGTCACAGCTTGTAGCTCAGGTGGAAATGCTGGTTCATCATCTGGAAAAACGACTGCCAAGGCTCGCACAATCGATGAAATCAAAAAAAGCGGCGAACTGCGAATCGCCGTATTTGGAGATAAGAAACCTTTTGGTTACGTTGACAATGACGGTTCTTACCAAGGTTACGATATCGAACTTGGGAACCAACTGGCACAAGACCTTGGGGTAAAGGTTAAATACGTTTCAGTCGACGCTGCCAACCGTGCTGAATACTTGATTTCAAACAAGGTAGATATTACTCTTGCCAACTTTACAGTGACTGACGAACGCAAGAAACAAGTTGATTTTGCCCTTCCATATATGAAAGTTTCTCTGGGTGTCGTATCACCTAAGACTGGTCTCATTACAGATGTCAAACAATTAGAAGGCAAAACCTTGATTGTTACAAAAGGAACGACCGCTGAAACTTATTTTGAGAAAAATCACCCAGAAGTAAAACTCCAAAAATACGACCAATACAGTGACTCTTACCAAGCTCTTCTTGACGGACGTGGAGATGCCTTTTCTACCGACAATACTGAAGTCCTAGCTTGGGCGCTTGAAAACAAAGGATTTGAAGTAGGAATTACTTCTCTCGGTAATCCAGATACCATTGCAGCAGCAGTTCAAAAAGGCAACCAAGAATTGCTAGACTTCATCAATAAAGATATTGAAAAATTAGGCAAAGAAAACTTCTTCCATAAGGCCTATGAAAAAACACTTCACCCAACCTACGGTGACGCTGCTAAAGCAGATGACCTGGTTGTTGAAGGTGGAAAAGTTGACTAATACTCTTCGAAAATCTCTTCAAACCATATCAGCTTCACCTTGGATTATATTTGATTTTCATTGAGTATAAGATCCAATAACATCACAAAAAGAAATCAGGTAATCCTAGTGACTACCTGATTTTCTATGTCTTAAGCATTTTGCCAATTTTCTTGGTCTTCTTTAAAGCTTTTTAGAAGGTCGAGCCCTTCTGGTGTGATGTAACCTTCTTCTTGAGCTAGGTGAATGAGTTCACTGTAGTTAGAAAGTGTTAACAGCTTAACACCAGCATCTGCAAAGTTTTTGTCTGCTTTTGGCAATTGGTAGCTGAAAATCGCTACAACTCCAAGCACATCTGCTCCTTCTCGCTTGGCTGCTGCCACGGCCTCGAGAACAGAACCACCTGTTGAAATAAGGTCTTCAACCACTACCATCTTTTGCCCCTGAGCTACGCGGCCTTCGATTTGGTTACCAGCTCCGTGGTCTTTTGGTTTGCTACGGATGTAGGCAAATGGCAAGTTCATCTTATCAGCAATAATAGCTCCGTGTGGAATCCCTGCTGTTGCAGTTCCTGCAATCACTTCTACCTCTGGAAAGGTTTCTTTGATAGCTTCCACAAAGCCATTTTCAATGAGGGTACGAGTTTCTGGATAGGCAAGGGTCACACGGTTATCTGTATAAATGGGTGACTTGATACCAGATGCCCAAGTGAAAGGCTCCTCTGGTTTGAGGTAAACGGCTTGGATTTTCAAGAGGTGGCTAGCGATATCTTTAGCAAGTGTCATGGTATTCTCCTTTTATTTTTCTAATCTAGTTCTTTAATTCCAGTCCTGTGTCCATTCATTCTTGATGGCATGATAAGCTGCAACAGGATCTTCAGCTTGGGTAATGGGACGTCCCACTACGATATAGTCACTACCGATTTGATAGGCATCAGCAGGTGTCATAACGCGTTTTTGATCTCCAACTGCAGCTCCCTGAGGGCGAATCCCTGGTGTCAGACAGATAAAATCTGGATTGGTGGCCTGCTTGATGAGTTCCACTTCCTGAGCCGAGCAAACGACACCATCCAAGCCCGCTTCAGCTGTTTTCTTAGCATAGTGGATTACAGACTCTTGCAGGCTGGTTTGGATATTTTGAAAATCCTGCATCTGAGCTTCTGATGTTGAGGTCAGCTGCGTTACAGCAATCAACTTCGCTTGACTTCCAAGACCTTCACGCGCAGCCTTCATCATCTCTACACCACCAGCCGCATGAACATTGGTCATATCGACACCGAGCTGAGACAAAACCTTCATGGCTGACTTGACTGTATTAGGAATGTCATGAAGTTTGAGATCTAAAAAGACACTATGACCCTGACCTTTTAAGTAGGACACAATCTCAGGCCCTGTTGCGTAATAGAGCTCCATCCCTACCTTGAGATAAAGGCTTTCTTCTGCTGGAAAAAGAGCTAAGAATTCCTTGACTGCCTCAAAACTAGGAAAATCAAGAGCAATGACTGGACGATGTTCTCGCATAGGTTTCTCCTTTTACCTTTGCTAGTGAGAGAGTCTGGTCAACAGAAGCCACGAAAAAAGGAACCTGCCAACAGCAAGGTTCCACGAAAAATGGGTAGTCTCCACCCTTTCACCGTCTAACCTTAGCTGCCTCTCTGGACTGCTTTAAAGGTTTTTTACTATTCTATTATTTCTACTAGCACTTGTCAAGTAAAAACATGGCAACTAAAGAGCTATAGGAGAAAAGGTAAGCCTAGCGACGCGATGAACGCTGACTTGTTTGGTTTCGATTGCTTTCTTCCTCCAATTTTTTCTTCTCTTCTTCCAATTTATTCTGCTGTTCTTCCAGCCTTTTCTTCTCTTCCTCTTTCTGTTTCTTCTCAGCTTCCTTGGCCTCTTGTTTGGCTTTTTCCTCAGCCTCCATAATTAATTTATCCGCCACAGTGTAACTGTAAATTCCAGCTTCCATGTCAATCACACTCGGTTCTGACAATTGAGGCTTAATCTTACTGTAATATGGCAGTTTCTTACTCATTTCAGATAGAGGAACCAAAACTTCGTCCGAATCATTCATGGTCAATCGAATTAGATCTGATGTCACCTTGCTTGGGGCTAGTTCCACCTTTTGGATAGCCGCCTTGAGTTCTGGACTAATTTGAGCAAGTTCTGAGGTAAAGGTCTTGATTTGTTCGCTGTCATTAAAGAGAACTGATATATAAGTTTCTGGCAGACTGACCAAGCTCACAGAACTGGTTTCAAGCTGACCACTGGAAAGAATAGGATAATGATTTTCACCAGAAACATAGTAGGCCACAATATCATATTCCTTGACCTTGATAGTAAACTTGGTTGGAAATTGATAGACAAGCTGAGCTGATTCAACCCAATAGTTAGACTTAATCTGCTCTTCATATTTTTCCTTATCTAGCAGAAGGTTAATCGTATAATCCGAATCCTGAATACCTGAAGCCTGTCGAATATCATCAGCTGTAGTTTGCACTGTTCCCTCAACACGAATATCCTTCATGGTCGCATAAGGACTGAGCAAATAAGCAGAGACAACCAATAAAATCAGACTGAGAAACAAAATCGAGATAGCCCGCCAGATATGAACTCCTGGAATTTTCGGTTTGACCGGTTTTTCCTTAACAGGCTTTTTCTCTGCATTTTTATCCCGTTTATCCTCTTTCTCTGTCTTTTTAGACTTTGATTCTTCTTTGACTACTTCTTTTTTGACGTCTTCTGACTCTTCTACTTTTTCTTCAGCATCTTCCTTAGCTGATTTTGGGTCTTTTGGATCAGATTCACTCTCTTGGTCCTCGGTTGCATCTGACTTTTCAGATTTTGAAGCCATTCGTGCTTGTCTTTCCTTTTCCTTCTCCTCAGCTAGGGCTACCTCTTCTTCAGCCTTCTTTTTTAGATATTCCTGGTTTCGTTTCTGCCATTCTGATAACTCTTTAAATTCTTCGAGGATTTCTTTGCCCTCATTTTTCTTATCTTTTGACATTTACTTTCCTTATGATAAATCTTTTTTCAACAATTGATAAAAATCTGCTAGAGATTTCAATTCCTTTGAAGCCCTCATCTTAGCTTGGTAATCTTCCTTGTGACTTAGTAAGTGAGAAAGCTTCTCTTCTAAACTGTCCAAGGTCAAATCGCTTTCTTGAAGCTCTTCTGCATAGCCTTTTTTTACAAAGTAAGCTGCATTTTCAATCTGGTCTCCACGACTAGCTTCACGACCAAGTGGCACAATAACATGCAATTTTGCCATGGCCAAGAGCTCAAAAATCGTATTGGCACCACCACGTGTCACAACAATATCAGCCAATTCCATCAAGGGTTGATAGAGACTGGTCACATAGTCCATACGAAAGAGATTTTGGCTCAACTCATTTAGGCTAGAATCTCCAGTTAGATTGATAATATTGTAGCGCTCTGTCAGTTCTTTCTTATGGTCTGTCACCAATTGGTTAAAGACGCGAGCACCTGCAGAACCACCGACAAACAATACAGTTGGCAATTTAGGATTAAAGTGGGTTTGAATATCCACCAATTCATCCGGTTCTGGATTTTTTTGGTCTGAAACCTTTGTCACTGCTCCCACATGCTCAACCTTAGCCAAACTCGAAGCTTGCTCAAAGGTTGAATACATCTTAGTCGCAAATTTATAAGCAATTTTATTGGCCAAGCCCATAGACAGGTCAGATTCGTGAATAAAGACAGGCACTCCTGAAACACGGGCTGCGATAACAGGTGGCACAGAGACAAAGCCTCCCTTTGAAAAAAGTGCTTGTGGACGAAGTCGCAACATGATAAAGAGCGACTGGACAATTCCCCAGCCAACTTTGAAGACGTCCAGCATATTTTGCCAAGAGAAATAACGACGCAATTTTCCAGTCGCAATGGAATGGAAGGTAACATCCAAACCTGACTTGAGGATTTCTTGGTGTTCGATACCACGTTTATCTCCGATATAGTGGACTTCCCAGCCATCTTCGATAAACTTGGGCATTAACAAAAGGTTGAGGGTCACGTGTCCAACCGTCCCCCCACCTGTAAAGACAATTTTTTTCATATTATTCCTTTAACTCCGCTACTGTGTCGATAAAGAGGTCGCCACGTACTTCAAAGTTAGCATACATATCCCAGCTAGCATTGGCAGGACTGAGAAGAACCACGTCTCCTTGAGTCGCAAGTTCATAGGATTTGCGGGTCGCATCAGCAATATCAGTCGCATCCACACATGCCACACCAGCCTTGTCTGCTGCCCGTTTGACACGTTCTGCAGACTGACCGAGGATGACCATCTTCTTGAGTCCAGTAATGTCTGGCACCAATTCGTCAAACTCATTGCCACGGTCCAAACCACCTGCAATCAAAATGACCTTGCTGTTGTCAAATCCTGACAAGGCTTTTTGAGTAGCCAAGATATTGGTTGACTTGCTATCATTATAGAATTTGACACCCTTGATTTCATCCACAAATTGGAGACGGTGTTTGACACCTCCAAAGGCTGAAAGAGTTTCTTTGATGGTTTGGTTATCCAAACCACGAAGCTTGGCTACAGCAATCGTCGCAAGGGCATTTTCCACATTGTGGCTACCTGGAACTCCGATTTCATTCGCTGCCATGACAACTTCCCCACGGAAGTAGAGTTGACCATCTTCCAGATAAGCTCCATCAACCTTTTCAAGTGTTGAAAATGGTACAACTGTAGCTTGTGTTTTAGTAGCCAAGTCTTTTGCCAAGTCTTGGTTAAAGTTCAAGACAAGGAAATCAGCCGCTGTCATCTTGTTCTGGATATTCCACTTGGCTGCTACATATTCCTCAAAAGAACCATGATAATCGATATGAGTTGGCATGAGGTTGGTAATAACTGCAATCTCAGGATGGAATTCTTGAACGCCCATCAGTTGGAAAGAAGAAAGTTCCATGACAAGAGTGTCCTTGTCTGACGCAGTTTGGGCCACTTGACTAGCAGGATAGCCGATATTTCCTGATAAGAGACCATGTTGCCCAGCAGCAGTCAAAACTTCCCCAATCATGGTCGTTGTGGTTGTTTTACCATTTGAACCGGTAATACCAACAATCGGTGCTTCAGAAATCAAATAAGCTAATTCTACCTCGGTCAAGACTGGAATTCCCTTGGCCAAAGCCTTTTCAATCATGGGATTGCTGTATGGGATGCCTGGATTTTTCACCATAAGGGCAAACTCTTCATCCAAGAGTTCCAAAGGATGGCCACCTGTAATGACCTTGATTCCTTCTTCCAACAAACTTTGGGCAGCTGGATTGTCCTCAAAAGGTTTGCCATCATTTACTGTCACAATGGCACCTAGCTTGTCCAACAAACGAGCTGCAGATTCACCAGACTTGGCCAAACCTAAAACAAGGACTTTCTTATTTTTAAATTGATCTATTACTTTCATGTCTCGAACTCCATTTCTACTCTTACTATTTTACCATTTTTATGGAAATAATTCTAAATGAAAATGCTCAGATTCAGCATTCTAACAAGCAAAAAGAGAGCCGAAACTCTCTTTTTATCTTCTTTTGTTTTTACTAACCGACATGAGGGTAATATCTCGCAAACTAAAGTATGCTAGGAGGAGCATGGCGATTGCGATAAAGAATTCTGTCGGTAGCTGAAAGATTTGCAGGACAGACAGCATCAGCAAAATCAAAAGTGCTACGAAGGCAAAGACGACAAGGACGATATTGACTGTCCCTTTAATGCTTTCTGGTGTCGCAAATACATAGAGTAGTAATAAGAGGAGTCCTATGATTAAATAAACCATCTTTATCTCTTTCTAGCTCTTATTCAGCTGATTTTTTCTTCTTGTTAGCTTTCTCACGCTCTGCCTTGTTAAGGATTTGTTTACGCAAACGGATAGACTCAGGCGTTACTTCCATGTACTCGTCGTCGTTCAAGAACTCAAGAGACTCTTCAAGTGTCAAGATACGAGGTGTCTTGATAACAGCTGTTTGGTCCTTAGTAGCTGAACGAACGTTAGTCATTTGTTTCGCCTTAGTGATGTTAACTGTCAAGTCGTTTTCACGAGAATTTTCACCGATGATCATTCCTTCATAAACCTCAGTACCTGGGTTGACAAAGATCGTACCACGTTCTTCGATAGACATGATTGAGTAAGTTGTAGCCTTACCAGCATCAATAGAAACAAGGGCACCACGGTGACGACCACCAATTTCCCCTGGAATCAATGGCAAGTATTGGTCAAAGGTATGATTCATGATACCGTAACCACGAGTCATTGACAAGAACTCAGTTGAGTATCCAATCAAACCACGCGCAGGAACAAGGAAGACCAAACGAGTTTGACCATTACCAGTTGAAATCATATCCAACATTTCACCTTTACGTTCAGAAAGGCTTTGGATAACAGACCCTTGGTATTCTTCTGGAGTGTCGATTTGAACACGTTCAAATGGTTCGCATTTAACACCATCGATTTCTTTTACGATAACCTCTGGACGAGATACTTGAAGTTCATATCCCTCACGACGCATTGTTTCGATAAGGATTGACAAGTGCAATTCTCCACGTCCTGAAACCGTCCATTTATCTGGTGAATCAGTTGGGTCAACACGAAGGGAAACGTCTGTTTGCAATTCTGCCTGCAAACGTTCTTCCACCTTACGAGAAGTCACCCATTTACCTTCTTTACCAGCAAATGGTGAGTTGTTGACCAAGAAAGTCATTTGAAGAGTTGGCTCATCGATGTGTAGGATTGGAAGAGCTTCTACTGCATCTGTCGGAGTAATGGTTTCACCGACAAAGATATCTTCCATACCTGAAACGGCAATCAAGTCACCTGCTTTGGCTTCTTGGATTTCACGACGTTCCAAACCAAAGAAACCGAAGAGTTTTGTAACACGGAAGTTTTTAGTTGTGCCGTCAAGTTTAGAAAGGGTAACTTGGTCCCCAACCTTAACAGTACCACGGAAGACACGACCGATACCGATACGACCAACGAAGTCATTGTAGTCCAAAAGTGACACTTGGAACTGCAAAGGCTCATCTGAGTTATCTACTGGAGCTGGGATGTGGTCAATAATCGTGTCAAAGATTGGTGCCATAGTCGCTTCTTGGTCAGCTGGATCATCTGACAATGAAGAAGTTCCGTTGATCGCTGAAGCATACACCACTGGGAAGTCAAGCTGGTCATCATCTGCACCAAGCTCGATGAAAAGTTCCAAGACTTCGTCCACTACTTCTGCTGGACGAGCTGATGGTTTGTCGATTTTGTTAACAACCACGATTGGGACAAGGTCTTGTTCCAAAGCTTTTTTCAATACGAAACGAGTTTGTGGCATTGTTCCTTCGTAGGCATCTACGACCAAGACAACACCGTCAACCATTTTCATGATACGCTCAACTTCTCCACCGAAGTCCGCGTGTCCTGGTGTGTCCATGATATTGATACGAGTTCCGTTGTAGGCAACGGCTGTATTTTTAGCAAGGATGGTAATTCCACGCTCTTTTTCGATATCGTTTGAGTCCATAGCACGCTCTGCCAATTCAGTACGTGCATCAAGCGTTTCTGATTGTTTCAATAATTCGTCAACGAGGGTTGTTTTACCGTGGTCAACGTGGGCGATAATCGCAATGTTACGGATATCTTCTCTAAGTTTTGTCATGATTTCCTCTATAATATTCAAAATTTATTTTCTAACTGAACGATTATACCATATTTTCAAGTAAATAACATAACTCAAGCAAGTGTAAATGTTTTCACTGCGCTTTTCTTTTCACGTCAAGCCTTTTCAAAGCAAGCGACTTATGATAAGATAAGCACAGTATGCGTTTAGATAATTTATTAGCCCAAGAAAAAATCAGCCGAAAGACCATGAAACAAGCCTTACTCAAAGGGGACATTCTCGTCGATAGTTGCCCAGCCCGCTCCCTAGCCCAAAATATCGATACAGGACTACAGGAGCTCCTCTTTCGGGGCCGAATCATTCAAGGCTATGAGCACACCTATCTGATGCTTCATAAGCCTGCTGGTGTCGTGACAGCCAATAGAGACACGGAACTTCCAACTGTCATGGACCTCCTTCCGCCTGACATCCAGTCTGACAAGCTCTATGCCGTCGGCCGACTGGACCGAGATACGACAGGACTCCTTCTCTTGACCGATAACGGTCCCTTAGGCTTTCAGCTCCTCCATCCCCAATATCATGTCGATAAAACCTATCGAGTTGAGGTCAATGGACTTCTGACACCTGACCATATCCAAGCCTTTCAAAAGGGAATTGTCTTTTTAGATGGTACTGTCTGTAAACCTGCAAGACTAGAGATTCTATCTGCAAGTCCTTCCCACAGCCAAGCCTCTATCACCATTTCAGAAGGAAAATTTCATCAGGTTAAAAAAATGTTCCTCTCAGTTGGTGTCAAGGTGACCTCCCTCAAACGTACCTGTTTTGGATCTTGGAGCTTAGATCAGAATCTTCAAGAAGGAGACTACCGTCCCCTAAACTCACAAGAGTTGACAAGCATTCGTGACTTACTCAGAAAAAGTGGTTAAAAAATGAGCTCGGAAACATCCAAGCTCGTTTTCTTATTTGTAATCAACCTACAAGGAAAAATTTATCAATCATTTCTTGTTTTAGTTCTGGAGAATAGTGATAATTTTTAACTTTTTTGATACTTTCTATTCCGAAATGTTCAATCAATCTCATCATGTATCTTAGCCCAGAAACATCCACACTAAATCTTTTTGAAAGTTGCTTTAAGCTTTGACCTTGCTTTTTATGTTCATAGCTCTGAACTTTATCCTCATAAGTTATTTTCATAATAAAACACCCCAAAAGCTAGATTTTTCTGCTAACTTTCGGGGTGAGTTTAACAATAAAATGTTTTATTGTTAAGCTGATATATTCATAAGAACTATAAATCCTAAAATCCACATAATTACAGAAATTACAATACCTACGATACCAAGTATTTTTTCTGTTTTATAGTCCAGCTCAGACTCTTTTTGATGTGAATTAGCTAACACTAATCCAATAATTCCCAAAACAAGCCCTACCACTGGTAGTAGAAAACCAAGAACGATAGATAGGATACCTAAAACAAGGGAAGATTTCTTCTTTTCTTTCATATTATAAAACTCCTAAAATTATTACCACTAAATTATATCAAAAGAAATAGGTTTTGTCTATATAATACTATAAGTTTTTTCATAATATTAATTATAGCAATCTCTCAAAGAAACGTCCACTTGTCTACCCAAAGCGGAACTTAGTTTGAGAATTTAGCTTATGTTAATTAGTCTTCACTTTTCCTTTCCAAGAATCCAAGCCATAAGAAAGGATATAAATCTCAGAAAAACCTTGTTTTTTCAAGTAAAGAGCTGCATTTGTAACTCGTTGCGCACGTTGGTTTTCGTAAAGAAGGACAGGTTTGTCCTTACGAAGGGCTGCAAGACTAGTTTTCAACTGACTTGAAGGAATATTGCGAGCTCCAAGGATATGTTTTCTGTGGAATTCTGCTGGGTCGCGCAAATCGATTAATTGACCCGTACGAATCAAGGCTTCAAATTCCTCATTGTCCACAATTTTAGCCGCACGGCGAATACGAAGATAGTTAAAGCCCATCCACGCCAACATTGCCAGTATAAGTGCCCACAAAATCCAAGTAACCATTAGTTCTTTTCTCCATTTTTCTCAATATAATCCAATTCTACCTTGTGCTCTCTGCGTAGAACCGCTTCTGCCTCTAGATAGTCTAATTTGTCCATCAACCCTGCATCGTAAATCCGAGAGAGCTCCAACTTCATCAGTTCAATATCATATAAGCGTTTTCCCATGTAAACAATAATACCAAATCGTTTGAGGAATTGCTGCACATCATAGAATGTTTTCATAAGACTCATTCTAGCAAATTTTTGTGTTTTTTTCAAGAAGAGACCCACACACTCCCCCTGATTTTCCTATCTTCTTTGGCGATTCTGACGCAAGTGTGGTACAATAAAAACATGAGAATTCAACAATTACATTATATTATCAAAATCGTCGAAACTGGCTCCATGAATGAAGCAGCCAAGCAACTCTTTATCACCCAGCCGAGTCTTTCCAACGCTGTAAGAGATTTGGAAAATGAAATGGGCATTGAAATCTTTATCCGCAATCCCAAGGGCATTACCTTGACCCGTGATGGGATGGAGTTCCTCTCTTATGCCCGTCAGGTTGTCGAGCAAACTCAGCTTCTGGAGGAACGCTATAAAAATCCTGTCGCCCACCGCGAACTCTTTAGCGTTTCCTCCCAGCACTATGCCTTTGTAGTCAATGCCTTTGTCTCTTTGCTCAAGAAAAGCGATATGGAGAAATACGAGCTCTTCCTTCGTGAAACTCGTACTTGGGAGATTATCGACGACGTCAAGAACTTCCGTAGTGAGGTCGGTGTCCTATTTTTTAACAGCTACAACCGTGATGTTTTAACCAAAATGCTGGATGACAACCACCTGCTAGCTCACCATCTCTTTACCGCCCAACCCCATATCTTTGTCAGCAAGACCAATCCTCTGGCAAAGAAAGACAAGGTCAAACTAGAAGACTTGGAGAACTTCCCTTACCTCAGCTATGATCAAGGAACTCACAACTCCTTCTACTTTTCAGAAGAGATTCTCTCGCAGGAATACCACAAAAAATCTATCGTAGTCAGCGACCGTGCCACCCTCTTTAACCTCTTGATTGGTCTGGATGGATACACGATCGCAACAGGGATTTTGAACAGCAACCTCAACGGAGACAATATTGTTTCTATCCCACTGGACATTGATGACCCAATTGAGCTGGTCTATATCCAGCATGAAAAAACTAGCCTTTCTAAGATGGGCGAACGCTTTATCGACTATCTCCTAGAAGAAGTCCAGTTTGATAGTTGAGAATAGTATTGAGATATATGGAGACAAAAATGAAAAAGATTATACTTGCGAGTACAGTTGCCCTATCTATTTTAGGGTACACTCAAGCAACGGTCCAGGCTCAAGAAAATAAAGCAGAGTCAGTACGAGAAAATGTAACAATTCCTCATTCAAGTACTTCAAAAATCGAAAACCAAGAAAAACCGAAAGAGAAGGTCGAAAAAACAGACAATTCTTCTAAAATTGACGATAAAGAAGAAAAAATAGAGAAAAAAACTCCTGCTACAGAAGAGAAAAAGTCTGAAGTAAAAAAAGAAGAAACAAAAGTTGAAAAAATCAAAGAAGGTTGGCAAGAAGAAAATAGTAACTGGCGCTTTTACGAACACAATAAACCTGTTACCAACTGGAAAAAAATCCAAGGAAAGTGGTACTACTTCAACAAAGATGGAAATAGACTAAGCAATACAATCTTTGATGGTTATGTATTCAATAAAGATGGAGTAATGGCTGAGAACGGTTGGAACTTCATCAATGGAAAGTGGTACTTCTCTAATTCTTCTGGAAAAATTTCTCAAAACAAATGGGAAAAAATCAACGATTCTTGGTATTACTTTGACATAGATGGGATCATGCTTAGTAATACAACTTTTGACAACTACTTACTGACCAAAAGTGGTGCTATGGCCACAAACGGCTGGGCAAAAATCGACCAAAATTGGTACTATGCCACATCCTCTGGAAAAATTTCTCAGGACAAGTGGGAGAAAATCAATGGTTCTTGGTACTACTTTGATAAAAAGGGAATCATGTTAAGCTCAACTACATTTAAGGGCTACCTATTTAATAACAGTGGGGCTATGGCTGAAAATAGCTGGGTAAAAATTAAAGATACCTGGTTCTATGCGAACGCATCTGGAAAATTTGTCCAAAACAAATGGGAAAAAATCAGTGGTTCTTGGTATTCTTTTGCTCAAGATGGAGCTATGTTAGCCGATAAATGGTCGGGAAGCTATTATCTAAAAACCAATGGGGCTATGGCTGATAATGAATGGATATTTGATAAAAATTATAACAGCTGGTTCTTTTTGAAGCGTGGTGGAATGTATGCATCAAAAGAATGGATTGGAGCTTATTACCTCAAAGCTGGTGGTTATATGGCTAAAAAAGAGTGGATTTACGACGACACTTATAAGGCCCGCTACTACTTAGATGATAATGGGCATTATGTTTCTGGAACTTACAAAATTGACGGTAAAGACCATCTGTTCCACAAAAATGGTCAATGGATTTCTGAGGTCTCAAAAGAAGTTGGGTTTGTAAAAGGCCAATACAGTAAAACCATCTTTTTAGATCCTGGACATGGGGGAAGAGACTCAGGTGCATACTATTACAATGTCGCTGAAAAAGACCTCAACATGCAGGTGTATCGTAAATTACGCAAAAAATTAGAAGAACTTGGCTACAAAGTTCTCACTTCACGTGATAGTGATATTGATGTAGATTTTGTTACAGAACGTTCTCGTATGGTTAACAAGACTAACTCTGATATATTTATTAGTATTCACTTCAATGCGACTGGCAGTGCATACTCAAAATCTAGTGGAATTCAAACCTATTCCTACAGTGATGAACCTAATTATCCAAGTAAAATCAACCCATACTGGCATAACCATCCTGACCGTATGAGTGAGAGCAAGCGTCTTGCAGCCGCTATCCATTCTTCATTGTTAGCTGAAACTGGTGCTAAAGATGCTGGTTTATTGGAAAGTAGCTTTGCCGTTCTTCGAGAAACTGCTAAACCAGCCGTCCTCCTAGAGCTAGGTTATATGGATAATTTCGCTGAAAATCAACAGATTCGAGATAGCCACTATCAAGATAAGCTTGTAGCAGGTATCGTGAAAGGAATTCAAAAATATTACGCTGGTAAGTAAAAAAGGTCTCGAGAAATCTCGAGTCCTTTTTTATTTGTCTTCTTTCTTATCCTTATCAGGAAAAAGATACCCAATACCAATGCAAGCTAGTACGCCCGCTCCAATTACCAAGCCACTTGAAATTGGTAAAAGGTCCAAAATTGCATTGGCGATGATAAAGGCAATAATTAAACACATCAGACTAGCCTTGTAATCTTTTTTCAAAAGATTCTCTAGGGTAAAATAGAGGAACAGCCCTACCGGAATCAGAGACCAGAGGTTGACATTCAAATTTGGCCACCCAACAGAACCAAAATACAAAACCAAAGCTGAAACTAGCAAGAATCCAATACCTAATAATTTTTTCATTTTTATCTCCAATTTCTTTTTTTAGGAACTTGAGTTATCTGATAGTGACGCCTTCCGTCCCTTACAAAAATCATTATAGCAGAGGTCAGTTTCAAGAACAAGTTCTTTTGCCTATCTGGTCTCTATATCGGTCTAAGTGGTTCAATAATTAAAATGAAAGAAAAAGAAGCCCTAATGAGCTTCTTCATTCTAGTGATTGCAACAGTATTTCTGAACTAAAAAAATCGACAGTTAGATTCTAAACTAGTTTTTTCTAGTTCGTATTTTTCTTTTCCTTAGATTCTAGAGAAGTTTTGATTGCTTCGCGTTCAGCCTGTAGTTGAGCTAAATTCTTCTCCTCTTCTTCAAGTTTACTAGTATCTGGTTTTACACGATAGTAAACATCTTCTGGTCTCGACAACATCGCTTCATACTGCTGTCCTGCAAACAATCTCTCCTCGTCATGATTGCTTTTATCTGTTAGTTTTCCATCATCACCAGGTTGCATGACAACTCCACTTGGTACAGCAACTACCACAAATCCTCCAGCGACAGAACCTTTAGTGTGTGCACTTAGACTTTCAACTTCTTTAAAGTTGGAATCTGAACTTCGATTTTTCAGATGAGAGTAACTATTGTCCAATTCAACAGTATATTCAAATTTTTGACCATCTCTAAAGCTAGTTATATAAATTTCACCAGACTCATTAATGACATATTCATTGCCCGACGGTGTACGCCATGTGCCTTTCAAACTAGATAAATCATTATTTCTTAATGCTTCAATATCCAGTTTCGGAACTGCAGTTTCTTCTTTTAGCTTGCTAACTACCTTCTCTGACTCAGAGACCTTGCTATCTAAACTGGTTAGCTGTTCCTTGAGTTTTTGAATCTCCTCTTCTTTCTTCTTCTCATTCTCAGACGCTTTCGAAGTATCTATCGCTTCTTTACTTGTGTTCTCTTTTTTAGCAACTGAAGAAATGGCTTCATTTGACTCTTTCTTTGCGTTAGGTGAGAATAAGAAGAGGCTTGCTAGGATTGCAACGACCAAGAGACTAATGGCAATGCCAATATAGACTTTTATTTTAAAAAACTTGCCCCTAATCTTAGATGGAGAAGTTCCTTTCACTACCTTCGATACAGTTGATTTCGGACCATTTTTCTCTTCAAAATGTTTCTTAGTCATAGTATTCCTCCCATTTTTCACTATATTTCACCTATATCTTAAACAAATTCGTAAGATTTGTCAGTATCCATGAATGGATGGGTTTTCAAAAGAAAACCAATCAACTAACCCTTAAATATTGGCATCAATAGAATCATCCATTAAACTCTATATCGAATTTATTAACATAAATTATACCATAATTTTTAAGAATTTTATATATTTTTATAGTCTAACTATGATAATGAAAAGGAGCTATCCTTTCATATTATTCACTTATATTATGTTTATAAAAAATCTAATAGGCATATTTACTTATCATATTGCATATAGACTATACTTAAAATAAATAACCCCAAAGTGATTAAATCAAGAAATTATCTCACGCTTGTTAGGATTCAATTTGAGAAAATTAGACTGTACTTCATCAAATAAATCTTGAGTTTTTACGATAATATTAAAAATACAATTTTTAATATATAGTTCGATACTGTATTTTGTGAAATTGGTAAAATTCAAAAAATCTTCCTATCTGTAATAAGAAGATTTTTTGTTATCTAAATGAAGGCCATTAATACATTCTAAGAGTGTATAATTGTCAATGTAAACTTAAGAATTAAGTATTAAATAGTAATTGTCAGCAAACTGTTTAACCATCACAGTATCTAATCTCAACACATAAACATCTTTTCTATAGATTTTGTCTTAATCTTGATCTTTTTTCTTCAATCCAAGAAGTGCTCCTACTATAAACAATATTCCAGCAATGAATGGTGTAAGAACTGCTCTAACTGTTCCGGTTTTTGGCAACTTGTCAGAATGGTTAGTATCCGACTTACTATCAATGTTAGTATGTTTATTAGCTATATTCTCTTGTTCATTAAGATAGACTTCTTTCTTAGTTTCAAAGTGTTTATTAAGAACTGTAGCTGTAATATCCTTAGTTGAATCAGATTTTTGTGAATGATTTGCTCTTTGTAAGTCCTCTTTTCTATGACTTTGATTTAATTGACTAGGATTTGCCTGTGTGTTGTCTTTCTTTTTGGATACATCAAAAGTAGGTTTATTTTCCTCCTCCTTTTTCTCCTCTATTTTCTTGAATACAGGTTTTATAAGGGTATCTTTTGATAGATTAAGAACATAGCCAGTGTCTTTTTTTCCTTCGAAACCAGCAATTTCCCAGCCGTCAAATTGATATCCTTTTTCTAATTCACCCTTATAGACAGGTAAAATGAAATCTTCTTCCACCACTATCGTTGAACTCATTTCTTTTCCATTTTGAATGGTCACAGTTACCATCTGAGGTTTTAATTCGCTCACCTCTCCCGTATCTCTGTTTAAAATGAATTCTTTTACGGTTGTATTTCTTGCGAAATCTTTTACAACTATCTTAATGTTTAGTGTCTTGTCTGTTATTTGTTTAATATCAGCAAATGTTTTGTATTCTTTTCCATTTACATAAATATGTTGTTCTTGAATCTCACCATCGAATCCATTATTTCTTTTATCATTGATATTAAAGACTACAGATTTTCCATTAGCATATTCGATACTAGTATTTCCCTTAGGATCAATCTTTACTTCTGGTTTAACATTATCATATAAAAATTGATAGTGTACTCCAACCGCTTTCGCATTCAAATCGCTATAGCCAGTTTGAAGATAAACATTTCCATCCATGTCTGTTACCTTATCTGGAAATCCGTTTGCTTTATAGTCTTTCATCCCCCAGTCCATGATGTCACCGTCTTTAACATTAAGCTTAATGTTAAAATCTCTAGTGTTATCAATGTGTAAATCTCCATAGATTAAATAATTGTCTACAACCGATTCATTAACTCGCAACTCCCAGTTAAAACCACCCTTATCAGAAATCTTACCTCTTAAATAGAATTCTGGATTTCGTACATAAATTTTATTAGATTTAGATGGATTAAAGTAGTTCTTGTCCATTGAAAGATTTACTGGTTTTGCATCAATAAATAACGTAGAGCCATCTTCTTTTATAGCTTCTACATTGGACATATCCTCTCCTGTGTACTCTTTACCATCCTTACCAAATAATACAAGTTTAGAAGAATCTGTCACAAGATTTCCATCTTTATCGATTGCTTCCCCTTTATCATTCATTTTAAAGGTAAACACTTGATATCTTACAATGTTAAAGCCGTCCAAAGCCGACATTAACACTGATTGAGTACTTCTTCCATCTTCAACATTTCTACTATCAGCATAAATTATTTTTTCTGATAAGACTCTTAGATTAGGATTTGCCTTTTGGATTTTTGCTATATCTTCCTGGCTATAAACTCCATTTCCTTCTAACATATCCGTTTTTCCAGGATTATAGGTAGTCACTTTTAGTGCATAGCCTTTTCTTAGAATGATGTTATCCTTTAATAGATATTGTTGTTTTTCTGAATCAGCATAGATTTTACCAGATTCCATGTCCGTTAAATTGGTTGGTTTATTTTTTGAAAGATCTCCTTCTCCTAATTCTATTACATTCCCATAACTTGATGCATAGGGATATTCCGTTTTAGTTTCCTTATTTTTTTCAGGCATTCTAATTTTAGTCTCAGCTTTTATCTGATCATCATCTTTAACAAAGAATCTCATATCTCCTGCAAAAGCTAATCCATCCACAATATCATTAACATTAGCGTATAAATCAAATGTCATCGTTTTTGAGTGGGAATCATACTTGGTCGTTTTGATTTCTATCGATTTATAATTATTGCCATAATATACCTTGGCATTTTTAGAAACATTACTTATCTTTCCAAGAATTTCAAAGTGTCCATCTTTAGACGGGCTTAGAACACCATAAATTTTTGATTTGATTTCGTCAAGTTTTTCAGTTTCATATTCTAAGGCACTACCATCGTCATATGCAATGATATTTCCCTTATCATCGTATTTATAATCGTATTCCTCTGTTCTCTTACCAGTTTCACTTGTAAAGTCATCAACTTCTCTAAATTTCTTTTTAATCAGTTTCTTTAAATCTTTGCTTTCAAAGTCTCTAATTGTTGAGATGACTTTATTGATAGTAAAGCTAGATTTTTCTTCGGTAGCCTCTTCATTGTCTTGATGATGTTCTACTTCAGTTGCATCTTTTTTAAGACTATCCTCTTTTCTATTTTCTAAATGTTTAAATTTAGATTCGGCAATCTCGCCAAGCTTTTGGTATTTAGATGAATCTTGATCAGGATCTACTAGATAATAGGAAATCATCCCCTTTTCATCAGCATGATCAGCAAATTTAATTCTATGAATCTTTGTGAAATTGCTAGAGCCATCTAGTGCAATGACTTCAATGATTTTTCCTCTTAAATCTCCTGCGCCTTTAATTTCATAAATGGTATTTCCATCTTTGTCAAGTTTCCTATTTCTTCCTTGACCCTCACCTGCATAAGTTACTTCAAGATTTTTTTCAACCTCTCCATCTTCATTAACCAGAGCAGCTCCAGCATACCAAACTTCGTTGGCAATCTCGTCAAATTTTTCAGGATGTTCTTTCTGATCTCTCGCAAATAAAGTTTCATTCTTGTATTGCTCTTTTACCTTGTGATAAGTATCCTTTGTAATCAGCTTAATTTTTTCAGGATTTGAAAAATCAATCGAAACAATCTTAGGGGCTGTGTTATCAATTTTTACAGGAATATAGGAAACCTGCCATGGATAATCTTTAGTTAATCTATATTTAAATTTATAGAAATATTGACCTTCTGCAATTGGTTCAAATTGACCTCTTATCTTAGTAGCAGGATCTTTGGTATCCTTGCTTTCTGGTGCATTTTCTTCTCTACCTCTAGGGTTATAAATGAGTCCATCCCATTTCAAGTCACCCCAAACTTTTAGTTTAGAAGATTTGATTCCCTTTGCATCATTTCTTTTAGAGTTTAAAATTCCTTTAATAAAGTGTTCTCTCGAAATGACTTTTAAGTCGATTTGATTTTCTCCCTCTTTATTTGTATTTACTATTGAAATCAATCCTTCTTCTGCACTTCTTAATACAAGTGGAGAAGGTGTTAATCCTCTCTCAAGTTGAGCATCTTGAGGATTTCCATTTGAATCTAAAGGATAAATTTTAGCAATCTTAGAACCACTTGATGATGGTGCGTTGATCCCTTCGTTATTGAAAGCAAATAATTCTGGATTTTGATCTAGGGATGTTGTATTTTTATCTTTTCTATTTTGTATAACTCCTGCTGGATTAAATTTATCTATACCATGTTCTCCACCAATCCCCTTATTTAATGTTCCTGGAATTTTCGGTTTACCATCATCATCATAACCTTCCATTGTTTTTGATTTTGACCCTTCTTCCCAGGCCCATTTATCAAGGATTGGTTCATGGTTCCAATTCCCAGCAAATCCCATTAGAGGCATCGATAAAGAAGGTTGGAAATTTGTTTTCTTCCCATTGGAGTTTAGAGCTTCCATTTCTTCCACTGACTCAAAATGAATAAATGATTCTACAAATTTATTTTTGTTTTTGGCCTCCCCAACATTTATAACCGCATTTAAATCAAAGCTAGAATTTGGTCCTATAGTGAAAGTGTCATGCTCAAATGTGATATTTGCTCCTTTGACTTTTTCTGGGTGAATTTCTGGAACAATTTGCTTCCCATCTGGAGATTTTTCGTCTTTGTATGTTTCATCCAGTTTGAGTCTGTCAGTTAGAGCATCTGTAGTTACGGTTGATGCTGAAACTTTAAAGGTCAAAGGTCTGTTTGATGTATTGTGAAGCTTAATTGTAAAATATTTTTTATCTCCTTTTATTTCTTTAAGGGAAATAGAACCATAAGAGTTTACCAAGCCTTTAGAATCCGTGTTTTTAAAAGTCGCTACGACTTCATTTCTCAAAGCATTGGCAACATTAATTAGCCCTGCCCCCTGTTGTCTAGGTGATGCAAAGTATTGACTTTTTTCTTTCCAAGACGTTGCATCCATCATAGGACGTGCAGTATTTTGTAGGGCTATTTTTGTAAGACTTGTAAGATCTATTTTGTCATCTCCCTTAAGATTTTTCAATACAGGTCTTTCAAGCATTTCCTTTAACTTTGGTCTAATCAAAACAGTAGAAGCTGCTACGATTGGAGTTGCCATACTAGTTCCTGACATATAGCCATAAGTTGATTTCCCATTAATGACATTAAGAGTGGATTTAATGTTTTTACCAGGTGCTGAAACATCAGGTTTTAAAAGTAAATCTGTTCTTGGCCCCCAAGATGTAGACCCTGCTGGGACTATAATATCTTCTTTATACAGTTCTTTGTCGGTGTCAGGTGCAAACTTAAAGTCAATCTCTTTTTCGTCACCTACATTCGGTTTATTAGAATTATAGCTTGCCATATCAATTGGATAGTATTGCTCCAATTTATCTTTAAAATCTTCTTTATTATTTCTTTTGACTTTAGTTTTTTTATCAGGATTAATCATATTCCATAGCTTTACACCATCATCTCCTGAAATTGAGAAAACTTGACTAGTAGTTCCTTCATCCTCCTCATATCCCATAGCTGGGAGCTCTGTCCAATTATCTCTATTGTAGTAATTTACAGTATTTACAACCATAATGGCACGTGCGCCCTTATCCGTTGCTCGTTTAAAAGCATTTTTTAAATCCTTTGTATAAATTCTATCCATTACTGCAATTTTGCCCTTAAGATCCAAACCTATCAAATCTTGGTCTTGACCTTTGCCTATATATACAAATTTCAATTTACTAGGAGCTTTTGAACCATCTTCGTTTGTTATGATTTTATTCTTATCGAAAAAGGCCCCTATATTTCTGTATTTAAAACTTTCTCCTCCAATCTTAACTTTGTCAAACTCAACTGTTTGATTTTTAGCAGAAGCAACTGCTATCGCATCTTCATGTGCTGCAGTTCGTGTTACATTTCCAGTGTCGGTCATTTTCAGATTATTATTTGCCACTAAATCCCATGAAGAACTTGAAGCAGAAGTCGCATAGTTACCTGTAGCTACGACCATTGGAATGCCTGCTTTTCTTAACGCTCTAATAGCTTGCCAATATTTCTCACCTACAAGACCTGTTCCTGTAAAGCCAGATGATACCGAAACAACATCGACATTGTGTTTGATCGAATCTTCAATAGCATGAAACATTGTTTCATCCCCTGCGAAGCCAGATCCTGCGTCAGAGTACATTTTATAAGAAAAGATCTGTGCATTAGGAGCAATTCCATCTATTCCGTTAAAGTTTTTGATATCTTTTTCAGTATCATTTCCCGCAAGAATTCCTGCAATATGCATCCCATGTGGATCAAAATAATCGCTTCCATCATCAGCTTTTTCTACAGTAATTTTACCACCATTATAATAATTGAAAGCATGAGGAATTTTATCGCTCAACCAGAAATTTTTATCAGTACCTTTTAAGTCTTCTTTTTTAAATTTCATTGAGCTTTTGGCATCATCATCGATTCTCATAGCTTTATGTCTATAATCAGTCCCAGTATCGATGTTTGAAATGACCATACCTCTACCATCAAAATTTTTACCAAATGGTGCATTGATAGATTTTAGGTAATCGATTGCCTCTTCAACTCCAATTTCTTTTCTAGCATGATTCATCATAGGTTGGACTTTTTGTGATCGTTCAACCGATGAAATACCTTCTATTAGTTTAATTTTGTCCAGAGTATCTTTGGTTGTTTCAATAGCGCTACCGTTAAAAATTCTATCATAAGTATATAAAACTTTTGTATTCTTAAGATTTGATAGTTCCTTGATTGCTTTTTCTCCAGATTCTTTATCTTTAAATTCAGCAATATAGACAAGTCTATCTTCTTTTTTGGGATTTTCTGTGTCTTTACTTGCAGACGAGTTTGCATTATCTCCTTTGTATTGATTGGAATCTTCTTTTTTGATTGTTGCTTTTTCATTGTTAGTTTTATTGTCTATCACAGATTCTTTACTAACAACTTCTTTTTCCTCAATAACTGTTGTTTTCTTCTCTTCAGTATCCTTTGAAGTTTCTATAGCATTATGAATATCTTCATGTTTTTCTTTGTTTTCTTTTTGTTTATCTACTACTTTTTCTTTATCAGAGATACTTAAAGCATCTTCAGAACTAGATGTATCTGCTAAGACTACCTCATTAGGGACATATGCTGCTAAAATAACTGCAGCTGTGGTTAATGACAATACTGTACTTTTTTTCATTTTAATTCCTTACATATTTATTTAACTTCCAATAGATAGAAAACTTTAACTTTGCTAGCCTTTGTTATAAAAAGTTTTACTAAGTATTATCTAGGAAATAGAGTAGTACATTTATATATAATTGTTAGCTCTCTGAAAAATAGTATATCAATTAAAAAAATTTAAGTCAAGAAAAATTAAGGGGTATTAATTTTATTTTTAATATGTGTTAAAAAAGATATAAAAATTTCGTACTTAACTGAGATACATTATAAGCAAATTCACACCATCAAAAATAGTAGCAATCAAGTTGAAGCACTACCAGAATCACAGATACAGACATAATTGATGAAATAACAATGTTGTGTAACAACATAAATAACCGATAAGAACTAGGCTTAACGGTTATTATATACTTATCTAATTTTTTTCAAATCTTCAGTCATATGTTCACCTGTGACCTAGACTTTACGACTCTCTTGCTCTAGCGACTAATACTCAATAAAAATCAAAGAACAAACTAGGAAGCTAGCCGCAGGTTGCTAAAAGCACTGCTTTTAGGTTGTAGATAGAACTGACGAAGTCAGTAACATATATACGGCAAGGCGAAGCTGACGTGGTTTGAAGAGATTTTCGAAGAGTATAAGCTAAATCGGTGATTACACTTACAGTATAGCAATCTGAGAATAGATATCAAGAAATTTTCATCTCTATTAAAAAAAGCCTGTCCTGAGACAAGGCTTTGGTATTCTATTATTTACGAACCCGCACTTTCGTAAGAATCCAAGCCCCTGTCCCAGAGTTTGAGAGAAATAGCAAAAAAGACAAGGGAAATCAACATCAAACCTCCGATGTTAAAGATTACATCCTTATCCTGCAAGAAATAGCTAGCAGGATAGTAGGCCGTAAAGGCAAATGGCACGATAAAGCTAATCAACCATCGAAGGAGAGAATTGTAAATAGAAATCGGGTACTTAGCAAAATCATTAAACATATAGAAAATGTAAATCATGGCGCCTGACTGCTTGGTCCAAAAAGCGATACTAGCTGTCGCGATTTTCAAGGAAGTATAAATCAAGGTCGCAAAAGGAATACAAACTAGGAAAAGCAGGAATTTTGGAAGCGTCCAAGCAATGCTGGTCACAGTTGTTGCTAGTAAAATGCCACCGACCAAGAGTTCCCCTAAGGCATCAATCTGAAAGGTCTCAACGAGTATATGGAAGAGCGGATTGATAGGACGAGTCAGATACTTGTCAAACTCCCCTTTTCGGACTAGGCGTTGCCCTAGCGCCCAGAGATTGTCAAAAAAGAGATGATCCAATCCCTTGGGAATCAAAGAAAATCCATAGATAAAGGCAATCTCTTGAAAGGTCCAACCTTCTAGGGATGGAATATGTTGAAAAATGACATTGAGAAACAAGAGGTTCAAGCCTTGAGTTAGAAAAACTCCCAGCACACCAACCACAAAATCCACCTTGTATTCCATGATTTGTTTGATGTATTGTCTGATAAAAATCAGATGCATGCGTTGATATTTTTTCATACTAACCTCCCTGAATGGTGATAAAGGACTGAACTCGTTTCCAAATCAACTGAGACACCCCCACCATCACTAAGAGCCAGAAAAACTGCAAAGCGAGTGCCTGAAGAATCTGACTAGCATCGTATTTCCCAACAATAATCATAACCGGAGTATAAATCAAGGATGAAAAAGGCAGAAAGGACAAAATATCTGATACCACCTTGGGAAAGAAAGCCAAGGGAATTAAACTCCCAGACATAAAGGCCACTATGGAAGTCTTGAGTAGATTAGAACCCCATAGATTTTTAAAGACAAAGGCTGAAAATCCAAAGCAGATATTAAAGAAAAAGTTAATCAGGTAGGCTAGCGTTAAGCTAAAAAGATATAGAACAGTTAAGCTCAGCACTTCTACAATACCTTGCCCCGATAAGACTTTCATCAAAACAATGACACTTAAAAATGGCAGTCCAACAGATATAAAAATCAACCACTTGGAACCAAGTTCAGTGAAGAGATAAGAGGCCGCAAAATGCACTGGTCGCAACAAACGCATGATGATAGAGCCATCCTTGACCTCCTCCCCAATCATAAAAGACGAATCTGACTTGGTCAACAGATTAGTCACAAAACTCATGATGATGTAAAGGGTGATATCTGCCATGCTGAAGCCCTGAATCAAGGACTCCTGCGAGGAATCAAAGACTGCCTTCCAGAGATAGAAAGCCACAAATGCTCCCATCACATCACCAATCCGATAGAGAATAAAGTTGACTCGATAGGTAATCAATTCCTGAACACCTGCATTGATAAAGGGTTTATAACGTCTCCACAATTTGACCATCTTAGAGCTCCTTTCGGTAGAAGCGACGGATAATATCCTCAATATCCGTATCCACCATCTTCAAATCACGGACTTCAAAATCAGATAGGGTTTGCTTGATAATATCAGCTGACTGGTAGCGAGAACTATCAAATTCAATGTTGAGACTATTCCCTTGTCTATCAATGGCCATATCAGGCAGACCTTCATAGTGAGAAGCGAGATGACCTTGACCTGGTAGCAGTTCAAAGGAGAGAGTCTTCATCTTGCCAAAGGTTTCCTTGAGCTGGCTGACCGTTCCATCAAAAATCTCCTGCCCCTTGTCTATCATGAAAATCCGATCACAGAGTTGCTCAATATCACTCAGATCGTGAGTGGTCAAGAGAATGGTAGTTTCTTCCTCTTGATTGATCTGAGTAATAGCCCGACGAATGTTATCCTTGACCGAAACGTCCAAGCCAATGGTCGGCTCATCTAAAAAGAGAACTTTAGGATTGTGAAGCAAGGAAGCCGCAATATCCGACCGCATCCTTTGACCCAGTGAAAGAGTCCGCACGGGATCCTTGATAAAGTCCTTCAAATCCAAGACTTCATTCAAAAAGTCCATACGCTTATGGAAGAGCGAGTCTGGCACATCGTAAATTTCTTTTAAGACCGTGTAGGTCTCTTGCAGGGCCAAATCCCACCATAGCTGGGTTCGTTGTCCAAAAACTACGCCAATATCTTTGACATAATCTTGACGATTGTCCTGGGGAATCTTGCCATTAATCCGACAAAAACCAGATGTCGGTTTCAAAATTCCTGTCAGCATTTTAATGGTTGTCGACTTCCCAGCACCATTAGCACCGATAAAGCCTAAAATTTGCCCTTTGGGCACCTCAAAGGTCAAATCTTTGACCGCTTCAAAGGTCTGCTTTTCAGGATGAATAAAGGAGCGCAAAGCCCCCTTTAATCCCGGTTCCTTAACTGTCTTCACAAAATTTTTCTGAAGATGTTCCACTTCTATCATTGCCATATCTATCTCCCTATGTAAGTAATAGCAACATTGTGTTTTTGACTACAAATATTCTAAATCCTTACTTTCTACACCTTCTCAATATTATTACAGAAGGCTTTATACCAACCTATTATAGTCCAATAAAAACTAGAATGCAAGCGTTTGCCTAAAGTTTATGAAATTGAAAATTTTTCTCTTAAAATAATACTTTTAATCAAAAATCATGGCTTAATAGTTTCCTTAAAACGCCAAAAAACCCACCCAATGGGTAGGTTCTATCTGTATTATTCAGCTAGATTATGCTTTACCTTCTGAACCGAATACGTCGATACGTTCTTCAACTGATGCTTGGATAGCTTTTACACCGTCAGCCAAGAATTTACGTGGGTCGAAGAGTTTCTTCTTGTCGTATTCTGCTTCGTTTGCTTCGTAGTCACGAGCAAATTTACGAGTTGCGTTAGCGAATGCGATTTGGCATTCAGTGTTAACGTTAACTTTCGCAACACCAAGTTTGATAGCTGCTTGGATTTGCTCATCTGGAATACCTGAACCACCGTGCAATACGATTGGGAATCCTGGAAGAGCTTCAGTCAATTTTTGCAAGTGGTCAAGGTCAAGACCTTCCCAGTTTGCTGGGTAAGGACCGTGGATGTTACCGATACCAGCTGCCAAGAAGTCGATACCAGTTTCAACCATTGCTTTAGCGTCTTCGATTGGAGCCAATTCACCTTTACCGATGATTCCGTCTTCTTCACCACCGATAGTACCAACTTCAGCTTCTACTGAGATACCTTTAGCGTGTGCTTTTTCAACAACGTCTTTAGCCAATTTAAGGTTTTCTTCAACTGGAAGGTGTGAACCGTCAAACATGATTGAAGTGTAACCAACTTCGATACACTCAAGTGCATCTTCGTAGTGACCGTGGTCAAGGTGGATAGCTACTGGTACAGTGATACCCATTGATTCAACAAGGTTAGCGATCAAGTTGCGAGCAACTTTGTAACCACCCATGTATTTAGCAGCACCCATTGAAGTTTGGATTAAAACTGGAGCTTTTTTAGCTTCTGCTGCGCGCAAGATAGCTTGAGTCCACTCAAGGTTGTTTGTGTTAAATCCACCAACTGCATAACCGTTGTCACGAGCTGCTTGGACAAATTTTTCTGCTGAAACGATTGCCATTTTATCAGGCCTCCTGTATATTTTTATGGGACATCCCATTTACATTGTTCATTTTATCACTTTTTGACAAAAAAATCTAGTTTTTCCCGCAGTTTCGATTGAATTTCTTCTAGCTTCATCTATGTAAACCCTTTCTATCCCTAGTCTTGGGCGACTTTTGGAAAAGCTATGAAGAAGGTTAAATGATTATCCTCCATCTCGAAACGATAAGGTAATTTTTCATGTTCCAATAGACTCTTAACCACAAAGAGCCCCATCCCAGACCCCTTGGCCTTGCGACTAGCATTGTCAGAAAAAGACTGGGCTAGTTTTTCTTGTTCTTCTGGACTGCAGCTATTTTCTATAAAAAGTTCCCCTTCTCTCTCTCCAATACGAACCAAGCCACCTGGAACAGAGTGCTTGATAGCATTGCTGATGAGGTTAGACAGAATCAACTTCATGACAGATGGGTTTAGATAAGCCTGCTGATGAGTCAAACTATTGTCTATCTGAATCTCTCTATCCTTGGCTAGCAAGGCATAATCCTTGACTAGAGTTTGCGTCATCTGGTATAGGTCAATTTGTTCCCTATCATCTCGCAATTCCTGCACAGAAGAGAGGGAAAGTATCTGCAGAACATGGTGATTGAGCTCATCCACAATCCCCAAGGCTACTCCCAGATAGCGGTCTCTATCCTTATAACGACCGACATTTTCTTTCATGTTTTCGATCAGGATTTTCAAACTAGCCAGCGGTGTTTTCAATTCATGAGAAGCCCCGCGTAGGAATTCGACCTTCATCTTTTCCAGCTGGAGAATAGCTTCATTTTTGTCATGCAAGTCCGCAATAACAGTCAAAAGATGCTGATAGAGGCTATTGATTTGTTCCTTGAGATCACCAATCTCATCCTTGGAATCCACGCGCAATCGCACTTGGGCATCCAAATCCATCATCCGTCGGGTCACCCGCTTGATTTCCAATATCGGGGCAACGATAGTCCGAGCATAGATATAGGCTACCAAAAGGGAAATCAGAAAGGATGCCAGCAGAGTATAGGGTAGAAATTGCAGACTGATCTGCTCTGCTTCCTTTTGCAAGTCCATGGAAGCTAGAAATTGCAGGGTCATAGTACCACCGTCCTGCGTTGTCACCTCGCGCTCCTCGATAAAAAGAGAGGTTGTCTGACGTTCCGTATCCAGAGGAAGACTGTCGTTGACTTCTAACTTGTCCTCGGTCATCTCTCCCTTGACAGCCCCCTTGATCTCACTAGTCTGGGAATACAAGTCTAAGACTTGCTCGATACTCTGCCTATCCTTACCTTCTAGGGACTGGGCAATAGCTGTCGCTTTCTGGCCAATGGTTTCCTGCCGATGACTCAGATAAGTCGAGGGAAAGAGAAAATAAATGGCTAAATGAAGGCAAATAACTAGAACACTAAAAATCGAGAAGGTGTAGATAAATATCTTTGTAAATAAACGTGTTCGTTTCATTTTCGCTCCAATTTATAACCAACATTGCGCACAGTGAGGATGCAGTCCAAGTCTAACTTTTTCCGCAGTTCCTTGATATAAACATCAATGACACGGTCAAAGGGAACCTCATCTGTCGCCTTCCAGACGGCATCAATAATCTGAGATCGGGTCAAGGCCCTTCCTTCATTTTTAACCAAATAATCAAGAATTTCCAACTCTTTAGCATTGATAGCCACTTCTTGACCTGCTAGGCTGGCGCTGTAGCTTTCAAAGTCCACCTTGGTATCCTTATAGGAGAAGATTCGTCCTGTATCGTAGTAGCGCTTGAAAATCGCGTCTACCCTCACTTTTAAGAGGGATAGAGAAAAAGGCTTTTCCAGGTAGCCATCTGCCAGAGAAGCAAAAGCACTCATCTTGTATTCCTCATCCTGAAAGGCGGTCAACATCAGGACAGGAACCTGACTGGTTTTACGAATCTCCGCTAGGACTTCTAAGCCATTGAGCTTTGGCATCTGGATGTCTAGTAAAACCAAGGCTACTTCATAGCTGGAAAATTTTTCTATGGCTTCTTGCCCATCTGCCGCCTCAATGGTTTCATAACCACAATCCGTCAAATAATCACTGACCCCCTCACGGATCATCTCTTCATCTTCTACAATTAAAATTTTCATAGAAAAACGTTTCACATTCCTTTAAATTTCTTGTAAAGCAACTTGCTTTCATCCTGATAAACAGAGGATTTACCAAGACAAAACAGATAAAAATGCTACCTATATTATACCCCATTTAGGAGAGAATAGGTAGCAAGTTTGTTATTCGCTATCCAGCAGAAGTTCTTTTGGTTGTTTTCTAAGGAGATTGCTTGAAGCAAGCGCCATAACGAGAACCACTAGAACCAAGGCTAGGACAAAGACGATGATAAAGTCTGATGTCTGAATGGAAATATCTAGGCTCGACAAGGTCTTGCTAAAGCCATCTACTTCTGCACCACCACCAAGGTTAGAGGCCTGTGCAGCCTTGCTAGCTTGCTTGGCAACACCTGAAGTCACATTGGCAAGAACAGTATTTCCGATTGCACGGGCTGTGTAGCTAGCTAGGAAGTAAGCAGAAACAAGAGCAGGGATGGCAATCAAGATAGATTCCGTTATGAATTGCCCCAAGATACTTGCCTGCTTGAGACCGATAGAGAGGAGGATTCCCACTTCCTTGCGACGGGCATTGATCCAAAGACTAAGCAAGAGGGCAAGGAGAAGGACTGAGAAACTCAAGCTACCCCAGAAGAGGAGGTTAGCCATCTTGTACATGCCAGAGATGGATTGTTCTAGAGCTGGATAGTTAGAGGAGCTCTTAACGAGTGTGTAGCTCTTCCAGTTGATACCACTGATGCCATTCAACTCTTTCATGACATCATCCAAGTTCTTATCTGCTGTTACAAAGAAGGTTGCGTCCCCATAAATAGCTGTGTCTTCTGTGTATCCATAAAGTTTAGCAGCCGTATGGATGTCTGTGATAGCTGTGTTTTCATAGAGTTCTTGCGAGTAGGTTACTGCTGACTTATTGTGACCATCAAAGAGTCCCTTAATTGTCACTTCAACTGTTTCCTTGGCTCCTTTTTCATTGTCTGCATCATAGACATTAGAGTCCAATTTGACCTTATCTCCAACTTTCCAGCCGTGTTTGGCTGCCAAGTCCTTGTGCAGGAGGATCTTGTCTTTGTCGTCGTTGGTTAAGTGCTCACCTTCGACTAATTTATAAGATCCGGAGACAAACTTGTCTTCTTTAGAGGAGTCATTGACACCTGTAATCATTAAGCTACTTCCAAAATGTTTGGCACGGTCAGGAGTCAGATTTTTCTTGGTTTCTGGCGTTTCGATGAGTTCATAGCCAGTCAAATCTCCGATAGCGTTGATGCGTTTCACATAAGACTCAATGGCCTTGTTTTCGGTGATTTTTTTGATATCTTCACCTTTAATATTCCCAGCACCACGTGGCGTTCCTTGATTAACGCGACGATTGATTTGCATGGAGAAGCTATTGGTGATATTTTTAAAGGTCTCCTGAGAAGCCTTGGCAGTAGCTCCCTTGATTGACAAGCCAACCAAACTCAAGCTCGCCATGAGGAGAATAATCAGGAAGATGACAATCGATTTGAAAAACTTCCTTGTAACATAGGCAAATGCGTTGTGTAACATAGGTTCCCTTTCTAGATGTTGTTCTATTTAAATGTCTTATAACTTATATAAAATAATTTTTTACTATTCCCCTTAGATTGTGCGGACGGGAGCAACTTCCTGTAGGAATTTCATCCCTAATTTTTGAGCCACATGTCTCAAAAATTCCGGTCTAGATAATAACTTTGTTATTATCTAGACTATCACTACTGCGGGAAATAGTTGTTAATGACTCACTTCGTTTATTATTACTATACACGTATCTGGTTACCAACTAATACTATTTTAAAGTTTAATAACTAGATTCTATATTTCAGTCAGTTTCTTATCCTTCAACTCAAGTGTAATATCTGACGCTTGTGCCACTTCTTTGCTGTGAGTTACGACGATGACACATTTACCTGTTTTCTCAGCAAGTGATTTGAGCAGTTCGACAATATCTCCAGCAGTTTTAGGGTCCAGATTTCCCGTTGGCTCATCCGCTAGAATAACTGGAGCTTCTGAGACCAAACTACGAGCAATGGCAACACGTTGCTGTTGACCCCCTGATAACTGGAGAACATTCCGCTTGATCTGACTTTCATCCAAACCAAGCTCAAGCAGTGTATCCTTGCTTGCCTTTTTGTTGACCAAGCGGATATTTTCCAGTGGAGAAAGATAATCTATCAAGTTATAATTTTGAAATACCAGGGAAATATGGTGCATGCGATGGTAAGAATAGCCCTTCTTACGAATGTCCTCTCCTTGGAAAAGGATAGAACCTTCAACAGGACTATCTAGACCAGCAAGTAGGGACAAGAGTGTGGATTTTCCTGCTCCTGACTCACCAATAATACTGTAAAATTTCCCGGGTTCAAAATTATAATTGATCTGATATAGGACTGCTTCAGCAGTGTTCTTATAACGGTAGGTAACATCTTGTAATTGTAATAAAGTCATGATTTCTCCTTCTTAACTAATAGATGATAAAATTTCTTTCGGCGATTTTCTAAATAAGAATAGGAAACAAAGGGCTACAGATAAGCAACTAAGCAGAACTAGAAAAACATAGGATTCTGCAAAAGATAGGATGCTGGTTGATAGACTGCTTGCTTTGGCTAGTGTATCTTGTAAGCTTGCCTGATCTCCACTTGCTAGTAAAGTTTGGAGTAGGTAAGATGTGATGGCGTTTCCTGCAACAAATGCTGGAAGCAAAGCACCAAGAGATACCAAAACTACCTCTAAACAGAATTGTAGGAAGATCGAGCTCTTACCTTTTCCAAGTGCCAGAAGGATTCCCACTTCGTAGACCCTTTCCCTCAACCAGAGAGACAAAACAAGAATTAAGGCCCCTGCTCCTGCTATCAACATCCCATAAAGGAAGATGGTCAGAAAGGTTTGGAAGGTTGCAACTGAATCCTTGATCTGTTCAAAGGCCTTGTTTTCCTTTTCGACTTGATAGCCTTGATTTTCCAAAGACAAGTTTTCTACCTGCTTCATGAGTTCGTCCATTTCCTTAGGATTTTCTACATAGAAGCGAGCTGCACTGACTAGAGATTCACCATTACCTAAAAGGCTTTGGCTACTTTCATAGTCTGTAAAGACTTGGTTTTCACTGAAGTCGGAAGACAAGCCTGTAAATTTCTCTTGTTTTTTACCAGAGAAGATTCCGACGATTTCAAACTCGACAGTTTGCCCTTTACCAGCTTCTGACTGTCCAGCTTCTAAGGCAATCTTGTCATGAAGCGAAAGACTATTCTTCTTAGCCAACTCTTCGTGGATGATGATTTTCTTTGAATCCCCTTTTTGAAGATGTCGCCCTTCTTTTAGATTGAAAGCCGAGCTGGTAAAGGTAACATCCTTAGATGAATCTTCAAGAGCCGTTAAGCTAACCAAATTCTTATCCGCAGCTGACAAATCATCACGCTCCACGCTCTGCTCGCCACTCACCGCTTCCTTGTCTTTTAGTTTTGCAATCGTCTCCAGTTCAGGAGAAACATTTTCCAGTCCCTTAATCTTGCTTACAGATGCTAGGTCTGACAACTTGAAAGTCTGACCGTTCTCTATCTTCTTAATAGAAAAAGATGTGTTGAGTGATTTGTAAAGATTGGTTTCCACTGTTTTGTTGGACTTCATCAGAGTCAAACAGGCTGAAATTCCAGCCAATAGGACCAATAAAATCAGAAATAAAATAAAACTTCTCAGTCGTTTTCTGCTGACATAAGCCCAAGCTCTTTGGATTGGATTCATTTGTCACCTCCATATTTGTAAGACTATTATAAAATCCAAATATGAAATGTTTATGAAATACAAAAAAAGAGCAAAAATTTTTTGCTCTACTTTAATTAGATGAAAAAAGAGCTAGCCTAAGCTAACTCTTATCCTATGCGGAGAGAGGGACTTGAACCCTCACGACCTAAAGCGGTCACAGGATCCTTAGTCCTGCGCGTCTGCCAATTCCGCCATCCCCGCGTCGATTACTTTACTAGTATATCAACTTTTAGGATGCTTGTCAACACTTTTTTCAATTTTTTTCATTTCATCAAATAAATTACTCTGAAATTTCATTTAGCTTTTCATCTACTAACTTAGCTCCGAGTGTATTTTTGAAATGACCTAGGGCAAATTGATGATTTTCAGGCCAGATGGAAGCAACAGCTGGTTTAACAATCTCGATGTCATATCCTAGATTATAGGCATCTATAGCTGTATGCAGGACACAGATATCCGTCAAGACACCCGTTAAGATAACGGTAGAAATTCGACGCTCTCTCAAACGGATATCCAGGTCAGTCCCTGAAAAAGCTGAGTAATGGCGTTTATCCATCCAAAAGACACGACTGTCTGAACCATGCTCTTGATAAAAGGCCCCCAAATCTCCGTATAAATTCCGTCCACTAGTCCCAATCAAATTATGAGGAGGAAATAGCTTGCTTTCTGGATGGAAACAATCGTTTTCTTCGTGAGCATCGATGGTAAAGAAGATATAATCTCCGCGTTCAAAAGCTAATCGAGTCACCTTGCTAATAGCTTCCGAAATAGCCTGAGCTGGAGCACCTGCTGTCAGCTTCCCACTATCAGCAACAAAATCTTCTGTATAGTCAATCGAAATTAAAGCCTTAGTCATTAGTAATCTCTTTTCTTCACTTCCTCAAAAATATCTGAAATCAAGACCTTAAGATAGGTTCCCTTCATTCCAAGTGAGCGACTTTCAATAATCCCTGCAGACTCAAGTTTACGAAGGGCATTGACAATCACAGAACGGGTGATTCCTATACGGTCTGCAATCACAGACGCAGTCAACTGCCCTTCATTTCCATTTAATTCCCCTAAAATTGCTGAAACAGCACGGAGTTCGGAATAAGAAAGGGTATTAACCGCCATGGTAACAGCAGTACGGCGGCGAATATTTTTCTCATCTTCTTCACGTTGGAAATTAAGAAGTTGAATCCCAACAACGGTACTCGCAATCTCAACAAGAATCAAGTCCTCGTCTTCGAATTTTTTATCATTGCGCCAAATAATCAAAGAACCAAGGCGAATCCCTGATACATGAATCGGTGCAATGGTCGTCAAACCATCTGGAAAATCCGAACGACTCTCTACAGGGAAAATACTCAAATCATGATCAACTGTCAGATTGGCTTCTGTATCGTAAATCATGTTCGCACCTTGAATGTAGTCATCTGGGAAAATCTTAGTTTGGAAGAACTGCTCTACACGATCTGTATTGGTTTTGTAACGCATAAAATAGCCAAGGAGACGTCCCTTGCTATTAACGATACAGGCGTTACAGTCAATAATATCTGCCAATTGACGGGTAATCGCATTGTAGGGAAGTTCTTCCTGCAACTGCTCGTCTGAACGCTTCAGGATAGAAGTAATTTTTCTAGTTTTTTCTAATAAATGTGCCATTTTTCACCTCGAATTTAATCGCTATCATTATAACATAAACAGCTTGAATTTTCAATTATTATCTGAAAATTGCTTATTTAATTGCAATTAAAAAAAACAAGAATATTTTTAATTAAATTGCTTCTTTTCTATTGACAAGCCCCCTATTTTTGTGTATTATAATATTACAAGAAGATAATATATCTATTTTATTTATCTTTCTTTTCCATTCGGTCTCCTTATATAAAAAAGCGATTCATTTTGAACCGCTTTTTCTTATTTATCGCCCTTGTTACGAATCACAAAGCCTGTTTGCTTTTCACTTGAAGTATTGCGTGGTTTTTTATTATCCTTACGGTAACGTTTTTCCTTATCAAAACGATCATTGCCACGACTTCCTTTTTTGAAATCATCACGACGACCATTGCCACGGCGATCACGGTCTCGACGGTCGTCCCCACGACGGCCTCCACGACCTCCCTTAGCTTTACCACCGAAGCCATTACCTGATGGTTTAAATGGCAGTGGTTTTTCACGTGCAATCTCCACTTCAGGAAGACTATCTGGGTCTTGAACAGTCAGACTCAAGATATACATTGCCAATTCTTCTGGAGTAAATTCGGTAGCTAGCTTACGAGCATCCTTACCAAATTTCTCAAAGTTGGCACGGATAGTCTCATCTGCAAAATCACGTTCAATTTTCTTGAGAGCTACGTGTTTTTTTGCTTGGAAGGCTTCTTCTGCACTTGCAGGTTTGAGACCTTTCATGCGTTTCTTAGTCAAGTTTTCAATGATTTGGAGGTAGCCCATTTCATTTGGTGATACGAAAGTAATAGACTGACCTGACTTACCAGCACGACCTGTACGACCGATACGGTGAACATAACTTTCAGGATCTTGTGGAATATCGTAGTTATAGACATGGGTCACACCTGAAATATCCAAGCCACGCGCTGCAACGTCCGTCGCAACTAGAACATCCAGATTACCGTTTTTAAAATCACGAAGGACACGAAGACGTTTGTTTTGGTCCAAATCACCATGAATTCCTTCTGCACGGAAGCCACGGATTTTCAAACCACGAGTCAATTCATCTACACGACGTTTTGTACGACCAAATACGATAGCAAGTTCTGGTTGTTCCACATCCATGAGACGAGTCATGGTATCAAATTTTTCTTGCTCTTTAACTCGGATATAGTATTGGTCAACCAATTCTGTTGTCAATTCCTTAGCCGCAATCTTCACATGCTCAGGTTCTTTCATAAACTGAACACCGATACGTTTGATGGCATCTGGCATAGTTGCTGAGAAAAGTAAGGTTTGACGGTTTTCAGGGACACGAGAAATGATAGCTTCGATATCTTCAAGGAAGCCCATGTTGAGCATTTCATCCGCTTCGTCAAGAATAAGAGTTTCAATATCTTGTAATTTCAAGGCCTTGCGTTTAATCAAGTCCAAAAGGCGACCAGGTGTTCCCACCACGATATGGGCACCAGATTTAAGAGCCTTAATTTGTTTTTCAATGCTTGATCCACCATATACTGAGCGAACCTTGACTCCCTTACTGCGACCAAAGCGGAAGAGTTCTTCTTGACTTTGGACAGCGAGTTCACGAGTTGGAGCGATGACCAAGGCTTGAATGGTCGCTTCTTCTGTACGAATTTTTTCAAGAGTAGGCAAGCCAAAGGCTGCAGTTTTTCCTGTACCAGTCTGAGCTTGACCGATAACGTCCTTACCTTCAAGGGCCAAAGGAATAGTTTGTTCTTGGATCGGACTGGCTTCTACAAAACCAGCTTTTTCAATCTCTGCTAGCAAATCAGCAGACAAGTTTAATTCATTAAATTTCACGTTATTCTTCTTTCTAAAGGTGGTGCGAAGCCACCCTATAGGGCTTAGTTTATACTTTTCTTTTTATGACGTATTTTCATATACTGGATACAAAATCGTGTTGCTTCTTTTCCACAAAAGAAAAGTACTGTTTTCTTTGCAACCTATCTAGTATAACACAAGAACAGAGCAAAAGATAGCCCAATCCATCGATAAACTCATGTAAACGATTTTCGGTAACTTCTCAAAGTAACTTCCACTCACCTGACCAAAGTGGAAATTAGTCTAAAACGGATTTTTATGGTGGAATTAAGTGTGAGACATTTGAGTTAGAAATGAGGTCTACTATGACAAAACATAAACACCTTACCCTTTCAGACCGTAATGATATCCAATTAGGCTTAGAGCGAGGTGAAACCTTCAAAGCTATCGGACAATCCATTCTAAAAGACCCGACCACTGTTTCCAAAGAAGTCAAACGAAACAGACAAGTCCGAGAGTCTACATGCGATAAGCTTCCTTGTCCTCTACTCAATAAGGCTCCCTTTGTCTGTAATGGATGCCCTAAAAGAAGACAAAATTGTGGATTTAAAAAAATCTTCTACCTCGCTAAACAAGCTCAAAAGCAGTACGAACAAACTCTTGTCGAAGCTCGTGAAGGAACTCCCCTCAATTCCAAGACCTTCTGGGACATGGACAAAATCATTTCTGATGGTGTTAAAAAGGGACAACACATCTATCATATCCTCAAAACTCACAATCTTGATGTCAGCTCCTCAACTGTCTATCGACACATCCGAAAAGGATACCTATCTATCGCTCCTATTGACCTAGCCAGAGCCGTTAAATTCAAAGAAAGACGGAAAAGTAAGCTACCTTCCATTCCTAAAGAATCTAAAAAAGGACGTTCCTATGAGGATTTCCTAAATTATTTGGCTCTTAAGCAACTGAATTCTTGGCTGGAAATGGACACCGTTATGGGCAGGATGGGAGGTAAAGTCCTACTCACCTTCAATCTCTCTTTCTGTAACTTTATCTTCGCTAGACTACTGGATAATAAAACCGCCCTTGAGGTTACCAAACATCTCTATGATATCAAGAACACTCTTCACCAAGCGGATAAAGATTTCTTTCAACTCTTTCCTGTCATCCTGACTGATAATGGTGAAGAGTTTGCCAGGGTCGATGACATCGAAATGGATGTTCGAGGAGAGAGTAAACTCTTCTTTTGTGATCCTAATCGCTCTGACCAGAAAGGGAGAATTGAGAAAAATCACACGCTGATTCGCGACATTCTACCTAAAGGAACTTCTTTTGACAATTTAACTCAAGAGGATATTAATCTCGTCTGTTCGCATGTCAACAGTGTCAAACGTGCTGCTTTGAATGGAAAGTCAGCCTATGAACTCTTTGCCTTTACCTATGGAGAAGAAATTCCTAAACTTCTCGGCATTTCTAAAATACCTGCAGAAGACGTCTGCCAGTCGTCTACATTACTCCAACATAAGTTCTAAAAACTAATCTTCAACCCCATTCAAACGTCTCACACTAACTTCCACCATAGCGGAACTTAATCTGAAACGCTTTCAGATGAGGGGATTTTGTGCGCTCTTTTTTCGATTCATTTTGGCTACAGAAGCGATGAAATCAAGCATGATTAAAACCAGTGGAACTTACCCTGACACGGATTTCCACTGGTTTTTAGAATTTTTATCAGACTAACTTCCACTTGGATTAGCAGTGGAACTTAGTTTGGGAATTTACCGTAAACGATTTTCCTTAGAAAATGAAGCTAAAATTTCCACTATTTCATTAACTTTTTTAAAGCGTAGCAGAATTGTGCAAAAGTTTTTTTCTTGTGCTAGAATGAAATTCGAATAGGAGGAAGATAAATGTTAACTTATGATTTAATCGTTATCGGATTTGGTAAAGCTGGTAAAACACTAGCTGGTAAATTGGCTTCAGCTGGCAAAAAAGTTGCCCTCGTTGAACGTAGCAAAGCTATGTACGGTGGAACTTGTATCAACATCGGTTGTATCCCAACTAAAACTTTGCTAGTTGCTGCTGAGAAAGACTTGTCTTTTGAAGAAGTGATTGCTACAAAAAATACTATCACTGGTCGCCTCAATGGTAAAAACTATGCAACTGTTTCTGGTACAGGTGTCGATATTTTTGATGCGGAAGCTCACTTCCTTTCAAATAAAGTCATCGAAATCCAAGCTGGTGATGAAAAACAAGAATTGACTGCTGAAACTATCGTCATCAACACTGGTGCTGTTTCAAACGTCTTGCCAATCCCTGGACTTGCTACAAGCAAAAACGTCTTTGACTCAACAGGTATCCAAAACTTGGACAAATTGCCTGAAAAACTTGGTGTCCTTGGTGGCGGAAATATCGGTCTTGAATTTGCTGGCCTTTACAACAAACTTGGAAGCAAGGTTACAGTCCTAGATGCCTTGGATACTTTCCTACCTCGCGCAGAACCTTCCATCGCAGCTCTTGCTAAACAATACATGGAAGAAGACGGTATTGAATTGCTTCAAAACATCCGTACTACTGAAATAAAAAACGACGGTGACCAAGTGCTCGTCGTGACTGAAAACGAAACTTACCGTTTCGACGCCCTTCTTTACGCAACTGGACGTAAACCAAACGTAGAACCACTTCAACTTGAAAATACAGATATTGAACTAACTGAACGTGGTGCTATTAAAGTAGACAAACATTGTCAAACAAACGTTCCTGGTGTCTTTGCAGTTGGGGATGTCAACGGTGGCCTTCAATTTACTTACATTTCACTTGATGACTTCCGTGTTGTATACAGCTACCTTGCTGGAGATGGCAGCTACACTCTTGAAGACCGTCTCAATGTACCAAACACAATGTTTATCACACCTGCACTTTCACAAGTTGGTTTGACTGAAAACCAAGCAGCTGATTTGAAACTTCCATACGCCGTTAAGGAAATCCCTGTTGCAGCAATGCCTCGTGGTCACGTAAACGGAGACCTTCGCGGAGCTTTCAAAGCTGTTGTTAATACTGAAACAAAAGAAATTCTTGGAGCAAGCATCTTCTCAGAAGGATCTCAAGAAATCATCAACATCATCACTGTTGCTATGGACAACAAGATTCCTTACACTTACTTCACAAAACAAATCTTCACTCACCCAACCTTGGCTGAGAACTTGAATGACTTGTTTGCGATTTAAGTTGAGATTTAATCGTATCGAACAGCCCTCCTTGGGCTGTTTTTACTTCTGCGAAATCTCAAATCTGTCTTTTCCCTCTTTTATGATATAATAGAAACATGAAATTAAAAACTACCTTGGGCCTTCTTGCTGGGCGTTCTTCCCACTTCGTTTTGAGCCGTCTTGGCCGTGGAAGTACGCTCCCAGGAAAAGTCGCCCTTCAATTTGATAAAGATATTTTACAAAACCTAGCTAAGAACTACGAGATTGTCGTGGTCACTGGAACCAACGGAAAAACCTTGACAACTGCCCTCACTGTCGGCATTTTAAAAGAGGTTTATGGTCAAGTTCTGACCAACCCAAGCGGTGCCAACATGATTACAGGGATTGCGACAACCTTCTTAACAGCCAAATCTTCAAAAACTGGGAAAAATATTGCCGTTCTAGAAATCGATGAAGCCAGTCTATCTCGTATCTGTGACTATATCCAGCCAAGCCTTTTTGTCATCACGAATATCTTCCGTGACCAGATGGACCGCTATGGTGAGATTTACACAACTTACAAGATGATTTTGGATGCCATTCGTAAGGTGCCTACGGCTACTGTTCTCCTTAATGGAGACAGTCCACTTTTCTACAAGCCAGCTATTCCAAATCCTGTAGAGTATTTTGGTTTTGACTTGGAGAAAGGACCAGCCCAGCTGGCTCACTATAATACAGAAGGGATTCTCTGTCCTGACTGCCAAGGCATCCTCAAATATGAGCACAATACCTATGCAAATTTGGGTGCCTATATCTGTGAAAGTTGCGGATGTAAACGTCCTAATCTCGACTATCGCTTGACAGAACTAGTTGAGTTGACCAACAATCGCTCTCGCTTTGTCATTGACGGACAAGAATACGGTATTCAAATCGGTGGTCTCTACAATATCTACAACGCCCTAGCAGCGGTTGCCATTGCCCGTTTCCTTGGTGCAGATTCACAACTCATCAAGCAGGGATTTGATAAGAGCCGTGCAGTCTTTGGACGCCAAGAAACCTTCCATATCGGTGACAAGGAATGCACGCTCGTCTTGATTAAAAATCCAGTCGGTGCCACTCAAGCTATCGAAATGATTAAACTAGCACCTTATCCATTTAGCCTATCTGTCCTTCTTAATGCCAACTATGCTGATGGGATTGATACCAGCTGGATCTGGGATGCTGATTTTGAACAAATCACTGAGATGGACATCCCTGAAATCAACGCTGGCGGTGTTCGCCATTCTGAAATCGCACGTCGTCTACGAGTAACTGGCTATCCAGCTGAGAAAATCACTGAAACAAGTAGTCTGGAACAAGTTCTTAAGACCATTGAGAACCAAGACTGCAAGCATGCTTATATTCTGGCTACCTATACTGCTATGCTGGAATTCCGCGAACTGCTGGCTAGTCGTCAGATTGTTAGAAAGGAGATGAACTAATGGTTTATACTTCACTTTCCTCAAAAGCTGGCAATTACCCCTATCAGCTCAACATTGCCCACCTCTATGGAAATCTCATGAATACCTATGGGGACAATGGAAACATCCTCATGCTTAAGTATGTGGCTGAAAAACTGGGAGCCCATGTGACGGTTGACATCGTTTCTCTCCATGATAACTTTGATGAAAATCACTACGACATTGCCTTTTTCGGTGGCGGTCAAGACTTTGAACAAAGTATTATTGCGGACGACCTACCTGCTAAAAAAGAGAGCATTGACAACTACATCCAAAATGACGGTGTGGTTCTGGCTATCTGCGGTGGTTTCCAACTATTGGGGCAATATTATGTTGAAGCTTCAGGCAAACGCATCGAAGGGCTAGGGGTCATGGGCCACTATACGCTCAACCAGACCAATAACCGTTTTATCGGGGACATCAAGATTCATAATGAAGATTTCAATGAAACCTACTACGGATTTGAGAATCATCAGGGCCGCACCTTCCTCTCAGATGATCAAAAACCACTGGGACAGGTTGTCTATGGAAATGGAAACAACGAGGAAAAAGTCGGTGAAGGGGTTCATTATAAGAATGTCTTTGGTTCCTACTTCCACGGGCCTATCCTATCTCGTAATGCCAATCTAGCTTATCGCCTAGTCACTACTGCCCTCAAGAAGAAATATGGTCAGGACATCCAACTCCCTGCCTATGAGGACATTCTCAGCCAAGAAATCGCTGAGGAATACAGCGACGTCAAAAGCAAGGCTGACTTTTCTTAAACAAAGTGAAACTATATCAAAGAACCCCGTTATCTTGTCGGAGTTCTTTTTGTCTTTTCTTTTACCCTTCTCCCTTGCATTTTCTCTCATTTTTTGCCAAAATAGAGGGGTAGAAAGAAGGTAGCATATGTCTAAATTACAACAAATCGTAACATATCTTGAATCAGAAAAACTAGACGTCGCTGTCGTATCTGACCCCGTCACAATCAATTACCTCACTGGCTTTTACAGTGATCCCCATGAACGCCAAATGTTCCTTTTTGTCCTAGCAGATCAGGAACCTCTCCTCTTTGTCCCAGCTCTTGAGGTTGAGCGTGCAAGCAGCACCGTTTCCTTCCCAGTTGTGGGCTATGTGGATTCTGAAAATCCATGGCAAAAAATGAAACATGCTCTTCCAAAACTTGACTTCAAACGTGTCGCTGTTGAGTTTGACAATCTCATCTTGACCAAATATCATGGCTTGAAAATAGTCTTTGAAACTGCTGAATTTGAAAACCTCACTCCTCGTATCCAACGTATGCGCCTCATCAAATCAGCTGACGAAGTGCAAAAAATGATGGTTGCAGGTCTCTATGCGGACAAGGCTGTTAAGGTTGGTTTTGATAATATTTCTCTTGATAAGACAGAGACAGATATCATCGCCCAAATCGACTTTGCCATGAAACGTGAAGGCTATGAAATGAGTTTTGATACCATGGTCTTGACTGGTGATAATGCTGCAAATCCGCACGGCATTCCAGCAGCTAATAAGGTTGAAAATGATGCTCTTCTCCTCTTTGACCTTGGTGTTCTAGTCAACGGCTATGCGTCAGATATGACTCGTACAGTCGCTGTTGGTAAACCAGACCAATTCAAAAAAGACATTTACAACTTGACTCTTGAAGCCCAACAAGCTGCTCTTGACTTTATCAAACCAGGTGTGACTGCCCATGAAGTGGACCGTGCTGCCCGTGAGGTCATCGAAAAAGCTGGTTATGGTGAGTACTTCAACCACCGTCTCGGTCATGGTATCGGTATGGATGTCCACGAATTCCCATCTATCATGGAAGGAAACGACATGGTCATCGAAGAAGGCATGTGCTTCTCTGTTGAACCAGGTATCTATATCCCTGGTAAAGTCGGTGTTCGTATTGAAGACTGCGGTGTTGTTACCAAGGACGGCTTTGACCTCTTTACAAGCACCAGTAAAGACTTGCTTTATTTTGATTAAAATTCTTCAAAAATCTTCCCACAATAAAACGCATAGTACAAGGTTTTTCAACACTTGATACTATGCGTTTTTCTTATTTGAAAGACTTTTTACTCAGCCTCTTTATACTCAATGAAAATCAAAGTGCAAACTAGGAAGCTAGCCACAGGTTGCTCAAAACAGTGTTTTGAGGTTGTAGATAAGACTGATGAAGTCAGTAACCATATCTACGGCATGGTGAAGCTGACGTGGTTTGAAGAGATTTTCGAAGAGTATTACTTAATCTTCTTGATACTTTGACTAAGAATAAATCCTACAATCATCCCTACCATATTTTGCATGAAATTTGGTAAAATTTCTGGTAGGGCTGCAGCCCAGCCATTCATCAAAGTAGAACCTAAGGCGTAACCCCCTACCATGGCAATCGTTGCTAAGATAAGGCCTAACCACTGAGTTTTTCCTTTAAATCCTGCGAAAAATCCCTGCAAGCCATGGTTGACCAAGCTAAAGAACATCCACTGAGGATAGCCTGATAAGAGGTCAATCAAGAAACCTGCTAGTCCTCCTACTACAGCCCCTTCACGACTACCAAAGTAGAAGGCCGTAAAGAAGACACCCGCATCTAAAAGAGTTAGAATGCCTGTCGGTGTTGGAATTTTTAAGAAATAACCTAGAACCACAGAGAGGGCGGTTAATAGGGATACAAGGGCGATTTTAGTTGTTTTAGTTTGCTTCATATTGTCTTACTCCATACTGATCTGCTTGTGCAATGGCACGGTAAACGAAAGCCTTAGAGCTTTCTACTGCTGCTAAAAGTTCATAACCTTTAACCAAGTGACTGGCAATGCTAGAGGCAAAGGTACAACCTGCACCAGCATTTTGCCCTTGGATGACAGGATTTTCTAGTACTGTAAAGTTTTGTCCGTCATAAAAGACATCCACAGCCTTGGCCTGACTAAGGCGATTGCCTCCCTTGATAATGACTGCTGGCGCTCCTAAGTCATGCAATTTCTGCGCTGCCGTTTTCATATCTTCCAAGGTTTTAATTTCCTGACCAACCAATAATTCTGCTTCAGGAAGATTAGGCGTGATCACACTGACATAAGGGAAAAAGCGAATCAATTCTTGGCAGAGTTCACTGACAGCTACATCATGCGTTTCCTTGCAGACCAAGACAGGATCCAATACTACAGGCACTCCTGGACGTTGTTTGATAAAGTCCAAGGCCTTCTCAGCCACACTGACAGTAGGAAGAAGACCAATCTTAATCCCCCCAAACTCCACATCACGCAAGCTATCTAATTCATGTTGAAAAATGGTATCGTCAGTTGGAAAGACCTCAAAGCCTTTTTCTGTTAAGGCGGTCAAACAAGTCACAGCTACAAAACCATGCAAGCCGTTTAAGGTATAGGTAGCCAAATCAGCTGACAAACCACCACCACTAAAAATATCATTTCCAGAAAGTGCTAAAATACGATTATTCTTCATAACGAATCTCCTTTAAATACAAACCATTAGGTGCTGCCGTTGGACCAGCAAGTTGCCTGTCCTTCTTCTCCAAAATCAGGTCAATCTGCTCCACTGGCATACGGTTGTTGCCGATTTTGAGCAGTGTCCCCACCATATTGCGAATCTGCTTATACAAGAAACCATTTCCTGCAAAGGTAAAAGTCAAAAACTGACCTGTCTCATCGACTGTTAAACTAGCTTCTGTGATGGTGCGAACCTTGTCCTCTACACTGGTCCCAGAGGCTGTAAAACCTGTAAAATCATGGGTCCCTTCTAATTTCTTGACAGCCTCCTGCATTCGTTCCACATCAAGCGGATAAGGAAAGTGGGTGGCATAGTGACGAAGCATAGGATTTTTGGGACGGCCCCTGTCTACGATAAACTCATAGGTCTTACTGTGCTTGGCATAACGGCAATGAAAATCATCTGCCACAAGCTCAATCGAAACCACATCAATATCTTCAGGGGACTGGGTGTCAAGAGCAAAACGGAGCTTCTCCTCATCCATCTGATAAGGCAGGTCAAAATGAATAACCTGTCCCAAAGCATGAACCCCACTATCTGTCCTACCAGCACCGTGAACAGCGATGGCTTTCCCTTTATTGAGTCTCGTCAAGGTTTTTTCAATTTCTTCCTGAACGCTACGCGCATGGGGCTGGCGCTGAAAGCCAGCAAAGGCGTAACCATCATAGGAAATAGTTGCTTTGTATCTTGTCATAACTTCTATTTTATCAAGAAATTAGTCTGTAAGCAAGGTCCTAAAACAAATATTGTCTGGGTACAAAAATCCTAAAAAGAAAAACTTAGGAACCAATCCTAAGCTCTCTTTTGAAGTAGGTACATGACAAAGATAGAGGTTACAATTAACCAAGATCCTAAGATAGCAAAGACCAACATCCCATTGTGAGTTAGTAAGCCAATCGCACCTAGAACGAATGGTGTCGTAAAGGCTCCGAAACTACAGCCTAAAACTGCAAATGAAGTTGCTTGATTGAGGAGTTTAGCTGGAATTCTTTCAGAGACAAGTTGAAAAACTGTCGTCAAGGCTACACTGTAGGCAAAACCAGCAAGAATGCTTCCTGCCACTACCACCCACAAGGATGGAGATAAAGCAATCACAATTTGCCCTAAGCCGAAGGTAATACCAGACCAGAGGAGCAGTTTCTCTTTAAAGATAGAAATCAAGAAAGAAAAACTCACACCAGCCACAATCCCGATCAACTGCATGACACTAAGGACAAAACTAGATAACTGGGCATCTCCAAGTCCTCTTTCCACCATCAAGCTTGGAATACGGATGGTAATAGCTGTATTGGTACAAACTACAACTGCCGCTTCTATAGCTAGGATAAAAATCAAACCTTTCATTTCCCGAGTTAAGCGACTTGCTTCCTTTGTTTTTTTCTTGACTTCTTTCTTTTCTTTTCCATAAGGGACAAAGAGCAAATAAAGGGTCAACACCAAAAATCCAGCACTATAAGCTAAGAAAGTAGCTGTCCAACCAAAGACCAACAACTGACCGACTGCCAAGGTGATGAGAGAAGCCCCAACAACCTCTGCAGAACCGCGTAGCCCTAACATCTGAATTCGCGTTTTTCCTTGATAGCGTTCACTAATAATGGAAATGGCCTTGGCATTAATCATCCCTACACCCAAACCAAAAAGAATCCGTGTTCCAAAGACAAAGGGATAGGCTTGATACCAAAAGGGTGCTGTTCCACTCAGTGATAAAATCAGCAAGCCCAAACTAATCTGTAATCGCTCAGGAAATATTTTTTCTAAGATGCCATTTAGTAGTAACATAATCATGATCCCGAAGGAAGGCAAGCTCGCCAAGAGCTCAATTTGTTCCTTAGGGTAGCCTTGATAATAGTCAAACATGGCTGGCAGGGCACTCGAGATGGAAAAGGATGTAATCAAAACGAGGGAGAGAGCCAAAATACTGGCCCGTTCTAAAAATTGTTTCATGAAATTTCTTTCTATATTTCTCTCAATCTTCTACTTTTTTGATAGTTATCAAACAAGCAAGAAAAGAAGAAGCCTCTTTGGTGTACAGACTCCTTCTTAAACTCGAAAATGAATCCCTTGTATCTTAGGATGACTTTCTCTTGATTTGCTTGATAAAGTAGAAGATAAATCCAGCCACCATATAGGCAACAAAGATAATCAGACACCACTTGAACACGACATCCCACCCCTTGTTCACATTCAAAAAGAAGTAAGGGAAGGGACTGACCTTAGAATTAGGAACATCAAGTTTCAGTACCAAGCCATTAAAAAGAGCAAAAATCATATAAAGCAAGGGTAAAATCGTCCACACAACTGGATCCCAAATCTTGTATTGACCCTGTTTGTCAAAAAAGAGGGTATCTGCTAAAAACCAGAGGGGAACGATATAGTGGCAAAGGAAATTTTCTAGGGTATAGAAATTAGTCGCAATAGGCGCCAGGAGGAAATGGTAAATCACACAGGTAATCATGATACTCATGGTGACTCCACCTTTTAAGCGCAAAAGACTTGGTCTTTGCCAGTCTTCACCTAAACGGCTCATAACCTTTAGGAGATAGAGCGTAAAAATCGCGACTAAAAGGTTGGACAGAACCGTATAGTAGAGAAGCATCCCAAAGCCACCATGCTTGGCGATTTCAAGATAAACTCCCGTAAAAGCCGCTAGAAACAAGAAGATACGGCTATAAAATACAAGTTTGTAGTGCTTTGACATGCTTAAATTTTCTTCACAAACTCAGATTTGAGTTTCATGGCACCAAAACCATCAATTTTACAATCGATATTGTGGTCGCCTTCTACGATGCGAATATTTTTCACGCGCGTCCCTTGTTTCAAATCTTTTGGCGCACCTTTTACTTTTAAGTCCTTGATGAGAGTGACTGTATCACCGTCAGCCAATTTATTTCCGTTGGCATCGATAGCAACAAGGCCCTCTTCTACATCTGCAACTTCAGCAGGATTCCACTCATAAGCACACTCTGGGCAAACCAGTAGGGCACCGTCTTCGTAGACATACTCTGAGTTACATTTTGGGCAATTTGGTAGGTTGTTCATGGTTTCTCCTTATCATCATTCACTATTCTTTGAAAATCAAAATTTCTCGAACAGCAACTATTATACCTTAAAATCAGCATTTTGACAAATGAGTCGCCGGAGAAGCAAAGAAAAAATCATGTAACTTTGTCTGCTACATGATTTTTAAAAGATAGTTTATCATGAGTAGTGATACAGAAACTCATGATAGAAAGGGATGCATTTATCTTACAAACCTGGTGCTTGTCCAAGTTCTGCGGCAAGCATCCAGATTGTTTTATCAGTTTCAGTTTTAGCATCTGAGAAGATACCGTTTGTCACATCATCACCCTCTTCATCAGTGACATCCAAACCTTTTTGGAAGAGTTCTGACAAGTAACGGTAGATAGCAAGCACACGTTCCAAGCTTTCTTCAACATTACGGTATTCACCAGCTTCTTCTTCGATTTCACTATTTTGAAGGAATTCTGTCAATGTAGAGAATGGGCTACCACCAAGTGTAATCAAGCGTTCGCTGATTTCATCCAATTGGCCATCAAGAGCTTCCATATACTCATCCATTTTTGGATGCCATACAAGGAAACCACGACCACGCATGTACCAGTGCACTTGGTGCAAGGCAACGTGGGCTACGTATAAATCAGCAACAGCTTGGTTCAAGACTTCCTTTGTTTTTGCCAATGCTACTGGCGCTGCTTTTGTTAATGATGTTACGTCTTTTACTGCTTCTTTTTTCAATTCTACCATTTTATTTTACCTCATTCATTATTTTTTGTAATCACTTCTTAGTGTTTACTCTCTTAGTATACTACTAAGGAAAACCAATAGCAAGCCAAATGACTCACATGAGAAAAGTTGCAATAGACTGATAATTTAAGAAAAGTTTAGTTAGTTCTGATTAGCTCACTTTATCAGATTTACTTGAAAATTGGCTTTGGTAAAGTTCATAATAGAAGCCTTTTGCTTGGAGTGAGCTTTCGTAACTTCCCTGCTCAATAATCTGTCCGTCCTTAAGAACGAGAATCTTATTTGCTTCTTGAATAGTAGAGAGACAGTGAGCGCTGATAAAGCTAGTTCTTCCTTTCATCAAGCGTTTCATAGCTTTTTGAATTAAAAGTTCCAAATGGGTATCAACAGAGGAAGTCGCTTCATTCAAAATAAGAATTTTAGAATTGTCTAGGAGAGCACGCGCGATGCTCAACAGTTGTTTGTGTCCGAGGGAAATATTTCTTGACTCTTGATTCATCTCTATATTATAACCACCAGGAAGAGTTCGAATAAAGTGATCTACATTAGCCACTTTGGCAGCTTCCATTATTTCTTCGTCACTAGCTTCAAGATTTCAAAAATGGAGATTTTCTTTGATAATACTTTCGTAGTGCCAAGCATCCTGCAAGACCATAACAAACTGACGGCGGTACTCTTGGCGTGACAATTTGCGAATATTCTACCCGTCAACCAAGATAGAACCTGCTCTAACATCGTAAAAACGCATGAGTAGATTGATCAAGGTTGTCTTACTAGCTCCTGTAGGAAAAAATTTCTAATTCACAAAAACGCTTCAAACAAAAATAAGACAGGCAGTCAAAGTCACTTAGTACTTTTAACTGTCTGTCTGGAATAACTTAGATTATTTTACAAAATCAAGCAATGCCAAGAAGCTTTCAGCTTCAAGTGACGCACCACCAACAAGGGCACCGTCAACGTCTGGGCAAGCCATGTATGAAGCAACGTTTTCAGGTTTAACAGAACCACCGTATTGAACACGAACTTTGTCTGCAACTTCTTGACCAAAGTCAGCAGCTACAACGTCACGAACAACTTTACACATTTTTTGTGCGTCGTCTTGTGAAGCTGATTTACCAGTACCGATAGCCCAGATTGGCTCGTAAGCGATAACTGATGCAGCAACTTGTTCAGCAGTCAATCCAGCCAATGCAGCAGATACTTGAGCACCTACGAATTCAGCAGCTTTACCAGCTTCGTAAGTTTCAAGTGACTCACCACAACAGATGATTGGAAGCATACCGTTTGCAAAGATTGCTTTTGCTTTTTTGTTGATATCTTCGTCAGTTTCATGGAAGTAGTCACGGCGTTCTGAGTGACCGATAACAACATAGTCAGTACCGATTTCTTTCAAAACTTGTGGGCTTGTTTCACCAGTGAAAGCACCTGCATTTTCAAAGTAGCAGTTTTGAGCAGCAACTTTAAGGTTTGAGCCTTTTGCAGCAGCAAGAACAGTTGTCAAATCAAGAGCTGGAGCTGCGATACCTGCTTCAACAAGATCTGATGAAGGAAGTTTTGATGCAACTGCTTCAACAAATGCTTTAGCTTCTTCTGGATTTTTGTTCATTTTCCAGTTACCAGCGATAAATGGTTTACGTGACATTTCACATACCTCTTTTTTCATTTTATTCACTATTATTCTATCATATTTATAAGGAGCTTGCAAACCTTACTCTAATTTTCAAGATTTTTCAAGCGACTAATCTCGCCACAAATACATGGCATCAAGAAATTCAGCCGAAACCTGAACTTGTTTGGGATTGTTCGCTTCTCTCTCTGCCCGTTTAGCCTCGATTTGAGCCACACTCTTGATACCTTCATGGCGCCAGTTTCTCAAAATCGCCTGAATGTACTTCCAGTTTGGTTTGCCATTCAAAACCGCTTCACGAAGAGCTTCCTTGATCAAGTCAGCACTGGTTCCATCTTCCTTTAGTGTCTTAGTCAAATCCTCAATCTCAAAAGGGGTCAACAAGCGTCCTAATTCCTGCTGGAAGGTTTCCACCAAATCCTTGAGCTGGTTTTGAGGTGTCAACTGATCTGAATTCGAATGGGCAACTCCAAGCAAGTCATCCAAACGTTCCAAAGCTAAACTAGCATCAAAAAGCAATTCGATTTCACCATTTAATTCGATGGTTCGATACTGAAGCAGTCCCCTCTCCGTCAGATTGGAAATGGCTTGATTGACATCCGAAATTTCCTTACCAATCCTTTCAGCAATCTGGCTTGGCGACATTTCATCCAAACCTGTCGTATTTTGCAAATAGAAAAATTGCCAGACCAGAAAATCGTCGCTGGAAGGAAAGAGTTCCTTAAAATGCAAGAGCAGGGCACTTGGTAAAACCAAGTTCCCTGATTTAAAAGCGTCTAAATATGTCATAATTCCTCTTATAAATACCCAAATGCAGATGCATCATCTTCTATTTTTCTCCAGTCAAAAGGCGTCTCCTGATAGACCGCATAATTCACCCAGTTACTGAAAAAGAGGGCTGCTGATGAAGACCAACAAAGACAAGGTGTCTGGTTGACATCATCATCCTTAAAGTAATTTTCTGGAATATGTGGATCTAAACCTGCATCACGATCCCTAAAATACTCTTTTGCCAAGGTATCACGGTCATACTCCAAATGCCCAAAACTATAAATTTCTCGTAAATCCCGACTGGCCAAAATCGAAACCCCAACCTGCGGGCCCTCTGATAAAATCTCAAGATTGGTTTTATTTAAGACCTCTTCCTTAGAAATCTCCGTATGCCGAGAATGAGGTGATACGTAGCTATCGTCAAATCCTCTAAAGAGAAGATGACCTTCCTTTAAAGTGTCCTGAGGATAAATACCCGATAACTTACTGTCCATCTGGTGTTTTTCCACTCCATAGCGAAGATAGAGTCCAGCCTGAGCTCCCCAACAGATATGAAGGGTCGAATAGACATGGGTCTTAGACCACTCAAGCACCTGACTAAATTCCTCCCAATAGTCTACTTCCTCAAATGGTAAATGCTCAACTGGAGCACCTGTGATAATCATCCCATCAAAATACTCATCCTTGACTTCTGGAAAAGTTTTATAAAAAGTCTCCATATGCTCTGCACGAGTCGTCTTGGAACGGTGACTCTCCATATAGAGAAAGTCTATGTCCAATTGCAAAGGAGTGTTTGCTAAATGCCTCAACAACTGGGTCTCTGTGACCACTTTTTTGGGCATTAGGTTTAAAATCAAAATTTTCAAGGGACGAATATCTTGGTGGGCCGCACGCTGATCATCCATGACAAAGATGTTCTCTGTCCGTAAAATCTCAACAGCTGGCAATTTTTTATCAATTCGAATCGGCATAACCCTCTCCTAACTGTACTCTTTCAGGAATCATTGCATATGTTTGAAACTCTTCGAAAATCTCTTCAAACCGCGTCAACGTTGCCTTGCCGTACTCAAGTACAGCCTACGGCTAGTTTCCTAGTTTGCTCTTTGATTTTCATTGAGTATGAAACTAAATCTCAAACACTTAGTCCTTTTATTATACTGCAAGAAGATATCGTTTTCAATTATACTTTTTCTCTAACTAGCTATAGTCTATTTTTATATCCTAATGTAGAGAAAACAGCCCTAGGGACTGTTTTTCATTAATAATGCATAAGAACTTTGTAATCGTAGTCACCGATTTTTTCACGGCCGTTCAATTCATCCAATTCAACAAGGAAGGCACAACCTGCTACAACACCACCAAGTTTTTCAATCATCTCGATGGTTGCCTTAACAGTTCCACCTGTTGCCAAGAGGTCATCCACAATAAGAACACGTTGACCTGGCTTGATGGCATCAGCATGCATAGTCAAGGTATCAACACCGTATTCTTTTTCGTAGTCAGCAGAAATAACTTCGCGTGGCAATTTACCTGGTTTACGAACAGGTGCAAAACCAATTCCCAACTCAAAGGCAACTGGACAGCCCACGATAAAACCACGAGCTTCAGGACCTACAATCATGTCAATTTTCTTGTCAGTCGCATACTGAACGATTTCACGAACAGCATAGCTGTAAGCATTCCCATCAGCCATCAAAGGACTGATATCACGGAAGGTAATGCCTTCCTTAGGATAATTTTCAATTGTTGCAATGTAATCTTTTAAATTCATCTTTTTCTTTCTTTCAAAGTTTTTACTCTCTATTATAGCATATTTTTTAAGAAAGAAAAAAGGAAAAGTTAACTTCAATAATTATCTAACGATTTGACGATTTATGACTAGCCATAGCAATAAAGCCCAAGTTCTTTTTATTCTTATTAAACATTTTATACATAGTTAAAAACTGCTTTCTATTCTCCTTTTTACAAGCATTTACACAAATTTTCAACGTTCCTAGCCAACCTTCGTCATAAATCATACCTGAAAATTTCATTAAGGTCATTTCACCAGTCAATACTTTCACATCACGATAACCTGATTCTATCATCACTTGCTCCCAACCATCTTGAGTTAAGGGACCTACATTTACATGAATTGCTTGTGACAATTCCTGTCTGATAGACTCTTTAGCTTCCTTAAGAAGCACATCATGTGTCAAAAGAAGACCTTCAGGTTTTAAAACCCTTAGATACTCCATTACACATTTTTTCTTAGCTTGATCGGCTTGCATAGTCAGCATAGCTTCATTTATAACAATATCAAAACTAGCATCTTCATAAGGAAGTTTCATTGCATTAGCTCTTTCAAAACTGATTAAATGAGCAACACCTGCCGTTTCAGCAGATTTTTTAGCCACTTCTAAGGCTTGTCCATCCATATCAACAGCAGTTATCTTACAACCAAAACGCTGTGCCAACTCAATTGCTGTAGTTCCCCTATTGCAGGCAACTTCTAGTATTCTCTTTTCTTTTGAAAATCCTCCTTCCGCAATTAACCAATCTGTGGCACGTTTTCCACCTGGACGTAAGCGTTTTTTCCCCAGTTTTGCTAAAAACTTATGACCTGCTTCTGACATTTGAACACCTCTGTTTTTTCTTCATTATAACATAAAATGATATTGTCTGACAATTCTAATCTATTATTTGATAAACTAGAATCAAAAGCATACAAGCTGCCATGACTATAGCATAAATCTATTAATCACCTCTCTAGTTCTAATTCAATTGCTCACGTAGTTTACGCATATAGGTTACGACAACATATTTGTACTTTAGAGTTGCTGGCCTCCTTATCCGCTATCTACGCTTTACTATTACGTGCCTATTCGTATAGCCAAGATTTCTCTATCTCTTTCTCTGCCGATTATTATTTCCAACGTCAGACTTAAACAGTCTATCCTAATGCCGTTCGATCAGCTACTCACAATAGTCAGGCTTGGGAATCACTTTTGGGTTTACTAGTATATGGTACCCACAGAGGACTTACACCTCAGATGAACGAAATGCCCGTCGTAACTAAAAAAACGAGCACTTTCGTACTCGTTCTCTGATATAAACTACTGATTAAAGTGAGTTTACGTCAACTTTGATACCAACACCTTGAGTAGTTGTGATAGTCAAGTTTGTTACGTAAGTTCCTTTAGCTGTAGCTGGTTTTGCTTTTTGGATTGTTTCGTTGAAAGCTTTGAAGTTTTCAACCAATTTTTCAGCTTCAAATGATACTTTACCGATGATTGCTTGAACGTTACCTGCACGGTCAGCACGGTAAGTGATTTTACCACCTTTAGACTCTTCAACTGCTTTAGCAACATCCATAGTTACAGTACCAGTTTTAGGGTTTGGCATCAAGTTACGTGGCCCAAGGACACGTCCAAGACGTCCAACAAGAGCCATCATATCAGGTGTAGCGATAACTACGTCGAAGTCCAACCAACCGTCGTTGATTTTAGCAACAAGGTCATCTTCACCAACAAAGTCTGCACCAGCAGCTTTTGCTTCTTCAGCTTTTGCACCACGTGCGAAAACAAGAACGCGTGAAGTTTTACCAGTACCGTTTGGCAATACCATTGCTCCACGGATTTGTTGGTCAGCTTTTTTAACGTCGATGTTCAAGTTGTAAGCAACTTCTACAGTTGCGTCAAATTTTGCAAAGTTAGTTTCTTTTGCAAGTGCTACAGCTTCTTCTACGCTGTATGCTTTTGTGCTGTCGATTTTCTCAAGAGCAGCACGAAGTTGTTTGCTTTTTTTAGCCATTTTCTATTCTCCTTGTAAGTGGTTCAATCGATTTTCATCTCCCACGTCACTTCTCGAAATGATGAAGTCTTGCGGGTTATATTGGGGGTGTTATTGATTAGTCAACAACAGTGAATCCCATAGAACGAGCAGTACCTTCGATCATACGCATTGCAGACTCTACGTTTGCTGCGTTCAAATCTGGCATCTTAGTTTCTGCAATTTCTTGTACTTGTGCACGAGTAACTGTAGCAACTTTTGTTTTGTTAGGTGTACCTGATCCTTTTTCAACACCTGCAGCTTTTTTCAAAAGAACAGCAGCTGGTGGTGTTTTAGTGATGAAAGTAAATGATTTATCTTCGTAAACTGAGATAACAACTGGAATGATCATACCAGCTTGGTCAGCTGTACGAGCGTTGAACTCTTTTGTGAATCCCATGATGTTGATACCAGCTTGACCAAGAGCAGGTCCAACCGGTGGAGCTGGTGTAGCTTTACCAGCAGGGATTTGCAATTTTACAAGTTTTTCGACTTTTTTAGCCATTTTTAAATCCTCCTTTGTGGTTTTGGCGGTAATTAGAGATTTTTACCTCCCACAAGTATGCTTTTCACATACCCATCTATTATACACTATTTATCTGGAATTGCAAGAGAAAAGTTTATTTTTTAATCGACGTAATCTCCACCTTCAAAGCCGAAATACTCTTCCAAACTGAGGCCACTAGCTGCAATCTCTTTAGCCTCTTTTCCGACATAACGAAGGTGCCATTCCTCAGCCATATAGCCTGTTTCCTTTTCCTTACCTTTAAGATAACGGACAACAAAACCATAATCAGCCGCATGGTCCAAGAGCCATTGGGCCGCTTTTTCTTCTGTCACCAAATCACCATTTGTCCCAATCACATCAAAGGCCAAGCCTGTCTGGTGTTCGCTATAGCCAGGGCGAGCAGAGTAACGGTCTGCTGCAGCCTTTCCATCTTTATTGACATAATCTTGATAGAGGTTAGTCTGAGTCTCGTAACTTCTAAAACCACTGTATTGATCACTAATTGGGAAGCCTGCCTCTTGCATAGCTTTGATGAGTTTGAGCAACTCTGCTTTGGCTGTTGGATTTTCCCCTGGATTGTAGTCTTTAGATAATGGATAGTGTTTATTTGCTACGATAATTTCATCGTATTTCCCTTGAATACTGTAGTAGTCACCTTTGTTAACCACTTCTGCTTTTTTCTGGGTAGCTTCTTGAGGCTTACTTCCGACTGTTCCATCAGCTTTAGCTGTTTGTTCTGTCTTAGCTGCTCCATCTTCATTTTTTGCTTTTTCCTGTGAACAAGCTGCTAGACTCAAGGCTAACAAGGATGTCAAGACAAGGTATCTTTTTTTCATTTCTACTCCTTTATTTCCAATAATTTATCTAGTTCTGACGATAAACGTTCGACTAATCTTTTAATCTCATCCGATTTTGCTTGGCAGGTTTCTGCTGTCATTTCTTCAAAGGGAACCCACCAAACTGGACCACGGCCCTTGAGACCGTGACCATTCATATCACCTGTTCGTCTAGGGAAAAGGTGCCAGTGGAGGTGGGCATCGCCATTGCCTAGAAGTTCGATATTCATTTTCTCAGCAGCAAAGGCCTTAGCAACTGCCTCTTGGACTAAACTCATTTCTTCTAGAAAACGGAGTCTTGTCTCCTTTTTCAAATGGTGCAATTCGGTGACATGTTCCTTGGCTAGAAAGAGACTATAGCCTGCAAAATACTGGTGGTCTCCAACCACAAGATAGCCTGTTTCCAACTCTTTGACAAAATAGGGATTTTCTCCCTTCTTGATGAGCTCAATTCTCTGGCAAATAAGGCACATATTAGTCTACCAACGTGCTCTTAAGGTAAGCATCAACCATACGTTCTGTTGCGACCACCGAGTCAATATGAGTGCGCTCATATGAATGGCTAGACTCGATACCAGCACCGAGAAGGGCGTGTTTGACTTCTGCCCCTGCAGACATAGCTGCTGAAGCGTCCGAACCATAAAATGGATAGATATCCAGCTTAAATGGAATATCTTGCTCTTTAGCCAAAGCAACCAAATGTTGACGGAAGTCATAGTGATAAGGCCCTGAAGCATCCTTGACACAGATAGACACTGTGTACTCATCTGTTTGCTGGTCATCTCCCATAGCTCCCATATCCACAGCCAGATATTCTACTACCTGAGCAGGAATATTAGAATTAGCACCGTGTCCCACTTCTTCAAAGACTGAAAAAGCAAAATGGGTTGTTACAGGCAACTCAATCTTCTCTTCCATATAAATACGGAGCAGATTAAGCAAAATCGCTGCGCTGACCTTATCGTCCAAATGACGAGACTTGATAAATCCTGTCTCTGTCACGATAGTTCGTGGGTCAAAGCTGATAAAATCACCGACTTCAATCCCCAAGGCATGAGTTTCTTTTTCATTGGTCACTTTTGCGTCCAAACGCACTTCCATATTGTCCTGAGTGCGTTCTGCAGTTCCTGCATCCTTATAGACATGGCAAGAAGTTTGGTGGATGAGGATGGTTCCTGATACTTTTTCACCTGTGCTAGCCACATGAACGGTACAGTTTTCACCTTCAATCATGTTCCAAGGAAAACCACCGATACGGTCCATTTTGAGACGGCCGTCTGGTTTGACAGCACGGACAATAGCACCCAACGTATCTACATGGGCAGTCACATAGCGATGCTCTTCATCATTTTGACCTTTGATGGTCACATTGACACCGCCTTTGGCTGTACGAACTGGCTGGTAACCAAAACCTTCTAGAGTCTTGACTAAATAGTCCGCAACCTCACGAGTGAAGCCTGTTGGCGATGCGATGGCTGTCAGTTCTTTGATATATTCTACTGTTTGATTCATTTCTTCACCTCTTTTGCTACCTATTATAACACATTTATCATCGGATAAAAAAAGAAAATCACTCCTGTAGACTTGGCTACAAAAGTGATTTTATACTCAATGAAAATCAAAGAGCAAACTAGGAAACTAGCCGCAGGCTGTACTTGAGTACGACAAGGCGACGTTGACGCGGTTTGAAGAGATTTTCGAAGAGTATTAGTGATTATTCCATTTCAAAAACATCACTTTCTTGCTTGTTTGGTAGAACCAGTGAGAGCAAGATTCCGACAATGGCTGGTACCAACCATGGGAGAGATGCCTTGGCAAAAGGAAGAGTGTTGACAAGATTCGCAAGAAACTCAACCTTAAACGAGCTTCCTAATACGCTTGCAATGGCAATAGCTGTAACAACAGCAATTGTCAACTGCATACCTGGTTTTGAAAGGGCAACAAATTTGTTGACAATGACAATCATAACGATAGCAATCGTGATTGGGTACAAGATAACCAGTACTGGAATTGAGTACTTGATAATCGCATCAAGACCCAAATTAGCAATGGCAAATCCAATCAAGGTAAAGGCTGTCGCATAAACCTTGTAGCTGATTTGTGGGAAGCGTTCATTAAAGAACTCAGCTGTTGACACAATCAGACCAACTGTTGTTGTGAAGCAGGTTACGGTAACCATAGCTGCAAGGAAGAGTTGAGCTGTTGAGCCAAAGATTTCTTGAGTGGCTTGTGACAAGATGTAAACACCTGGTGTTCCACCCTTCATCGCTTCAGCTGGTACTGGGAAATGATTCCCAAGGAAGCCTAAACCGATGTAAAGAGCGCTGAAGGCAAGGGCTACAACGATACCAACCACCCAAATAGTTGAAATGTATTCTTTCTTACTTGAAAATCCAAGTTGTTTCAAGGTTTGAACTGCGATTACACTGAAGGCAACTGAGGCAAGGGCGTCCAAGGTATTGTAACCTTCTAGGAAACCTGTACCAAAGGCAGAAGCTTGATAAGCAGCTGAAGCAGCTTGAGGACTTGTTCCACCGTATTTGAAAGCTCCCAGAACAACCAAGATAACAATCAAAATCGCAAAGACTGGCGTTAAAATACGTCCAATGCGGTCTAAGATTTTTGATGGATTAAGCGAAATCAAATAGGCTGCTGCAAAATACAGAACAGTAAAGACAATCAAACCAATACCTTTATTTGCATCCGACAAAAGAGGGCTAATCCCTACTTCGTAAGCTGTTGTAGCAGTACGTGGGATAGCAAAGAATGGACCGATTGACAAATAAAGAACTGAGAGGTAAAGAGTCGCAAACCAAGGCGCTATCTTTGTTGAAATCTCGTAGATATATCCTTTAGGATTTAGCGTTCCAATAATAAGAGTCAAGACGGCGATACCGACGCCTGAAAAGACAAAACCTGCGATGGCAGGAAGAAAATGTTCTCCAGATAGAGCACCTAGAGAAGGCGGAAAAATCAAGTTCCCCGCACCAAAAAATATTCCAAACAGGAGTAAACCTGTTAGGGCACCTTTTTTAGCCATGAAAATCTCCTTCATATTTATAAAATACTGACCTAGTATATCATGAATAGGAGTATGAAAAAAGCTTCACGAAGTAAATATTGAATGTTTTCAAGATTCTTAAAAATGAGAATTATCTAAAAATAAAATCCCCTACCCAGTCCACACCAAGTAGGAGAAAATTCTAATGTTTATACTCTTCGAAAATCTCTTCAAACCACGTCAGCTTCACCTTGCCGTACTCAAGTACAGCCTGCGGCTAGCTTCCTAGTTTGCTCTTTGATTTTCATTGAGTATTAAAGTTCTTCAAAGGCCATCATGCCACCTTGTACATTGATAACCTCATAACCTTGTTCTGATAAGAATTGGCAAGCACGCGCCGATCTCATTCCAGATTTACAAATAACATAATGTAACTGGTCCTTGTCCAATTGATCATAGGTATCAGTCAGTTGACTCAGAGGAAGATTCTGAGCACCTTCTAAATGAAGAGCTTCAAACTCATCCACTTCTCTCACGTCCACTAAAGAAAGTTGGTCATTTTGGTAAAGCTGGTAAAATGCGTCAAAGGCTATTTCTTTCATTCTTTTTCTCCTAATACTCTTCGAAAATCAAATTCAAACCACGTCAGCGTCGCCTTACCGTACTCAAGTACAGCCTGCGGCTAGCTTCCTAGTTTGCTCTTTGATTTTCATTGACTATAAAATAGTTTTAATTCTTTTTTTCAAATCTGGCACCACTTCTGCCTCAAACCAAGGATTTTTGGCCATCCAGATTTGATTTCTAGGCGAGGGGTGAACTAGTGGAAAATAGGTTGGCAAGTACTTCTGGTAATGTTTTACCCGTTCTGTCACCTTGCCACTGATTTTCTCCTTTAAATAGTAGGCCTGGGCATATTGTCCAATCAAGAGGGTCAATTGAATATCTGGTAATTCTTGCAAGAGCTGCGGATGCCATTTTTCAGCAAAGCCAGTTCTCGGTGGCAGATCACCTGACTTGCCATGCCCTGGAAAGTAAAAATCCATAGGCAAGACCGCAAAATATCCTGAATTGTAAAAAGTATCTTCATCCACACCTAGCCAGTCTCTCAGACGGTCACCACTCTTATCTTTCCAGTAAAGGCCTGCTTCTTGGGTTTTAAGTCCAGGTGCCTGACCGATGATATTGATGCGAGCAGTCTTTGGCGCTGCAAAGAGAGGCTCAATGCCACGCTCTGTATAGCTGACATTCTGCGGATCTGCCATAATAGCCTGTTTGATTCTTTCAATTTGAGACATCTACTTTCCCTCCAAAAAGAAGTCCAAGCATAACATCTCAGACTTCTATCATTTTATTTGATCAATTCGTAAATAGCTTCGGCATAGATTGCTGCTGCTCGGAAGAGATCATCCAAGGCGATAAATTCATTAGCTTGGTGCATGGTGTCAATTGAGTCTGGGAACATAGCACCGTAGGCAACCCCGCGTTCTAGCAAACGACCAAAGGTTCCACCACCGATGACTTGCTCGTGACCTTTAAGACCAGTTTGTTTTTCATAGACATTCAACAAGGTTTGCACAAGTGGATCTTCCATTGGCACATAGTGAGGCGTGTGACCGTGTTCAGAAAGGCTAACAGAAGCAACTGGCAAGTTTTCAAGGATTGACTTGATTTGCTCTGGACTTGTTCCTTTTGGATAGCGAATATTAAGGGCAATGGTATTATCAGCACTTGTTTCATCGAAGCGGAAGACACCCGCATTCATAGAAAGAGCACCCATCTTTTCATCCACATGGGCAATCTTGAGATTTTCACCCTCATGGTCGTTCAAGAGAATCTTACCAGCGATGTCAAGGTAGTCTTTGGATGGACCAGCAAAGTCAAACTGGCTGAGGAAGAGAGCTAGGTAGGTTGCACCATTGACACCTGAAGCAGGCATAGCACCGTGGGCTGATTTACCAATGATGGTCACCTTGTATTGGCCAGCTTCTTCTTGGAGTTCTCCTCTAAGTTTGTGTTCTGCAACAAAGGCATCTAGTTTAGCTTGCAAGTCAGCCAAATCACCTGAAACAACAGCTGTTGCTGATTCAGGCACCATGTTTTCACGTAAACCACCTGTGAAGCTGTGAAGACGGGCAGCACCTGCATTTTCACCTGCAAAGTGAAGGTATTCTGTAATGTTTCCTTTTTCACCGTTGATGATAGGAAATTCAGCATCTGGAGAGAAACCGAAGTCTGGTTTTGCAAGTCCTACGTGCTCGAAGTAGTAGTCCATGTCTGCCCAGCCTGATTCTTCGTCCGTTCCCACAATAAAGCGAACTTTCTTAGAAGTTGGAAGGCCCAATTCTTTGATGATTTTCAAACCATAGTAACAAGCTGTTGTAGGACCCTTGTCATCTGAAGCTCCACGCGCATAAAGGCGACCGTCTTTGATAGTTGGTGTGTAAGGGTCTGTGTCCCAACCACTACCAGCAGGCACTACGTCCATGTGGGCAAAGATTCCGAGAACCTCTTCTCCATCACCAAACTCGAAATGCCCTGCGTAGTTATCAACATTCTTAGTTGGGTAGCCATCACGGTCTGCGATTTCAAGGAATTTCTCCAAGGCTTTTACTGGACCAGGACCAAATGGATGCTGGGCATCTGCCTTGCTATCATCACGTTCTGAGTTAATTTCCAAAAGGCTAAACAAGTCAGCCAAAAGGTCTTCTTTGCGTTTTTCTACTTCTACTGTAAAATCAATTGCTGTCATATTATCTTCCTTCTATCTTTTCTCGATGATTTCATCTACTGGCAAGCGGTAGCTTGGTTCTAATTTTTCGTCTGTGTATCCCACTGTAATCAAGAGTTCCGGGCGGAAGCGGTCTTCGATTTCCAAAACTTCGTTGACTTTTGATTTGTCAAAACCAAGAATCAGATTTGATCCGATTCCTTGGTCTGTAAGAGCCAGAACCAAGTTCATAGCAACCAAACCTGCATTGAGGGCTAGGTAGTCGCTGACCTGTTGTTCATTGTAACGTGCAAACTCGGCAGGCAAATTTTTCATGAAGTATTGTAGTTGTTCTTCTGAGAAATTGTTAGCACCACCAACTCGAGCAATTTTACGGGCACGTTTGGCCAAATCTGTATCTGTAAACAAGGCAATGGTTACAGGTGCTGATGATACCTGTTCAAAGTTGGAACCGTATGCCAATTTTGCTAGTTCGGCATTTTTCTCACGTACCACCACAAATTTCCAAGGCTGACTGTTGTGGGCGCTTGGCGCCAAGGTTGCAATTTCGATAGCCGTACGCACATCTTTGGGATCCACTGGCTTATCAGTGAAATGCTTGGTCGCATGACGTTTTTTATTTAATTCAAGAAATTTCATAATCGATTTCCTTTTCTAATTCTACTGCTTCCATTCTACCATAATTTGAAAGAGCTTGCAGATATTTTCCATGATTAATACTCAATGAAAATCAAAGAGCAAACTAGGAAGCTAGACGCAGGCTGTACTTGAGTACGGCAAGGTGAAGCTGACGTGGTTTGAATTTGATTTTCGAAGAGTATAAGTTTTTTTATCACAGGCATAAAATATATATATTGGTTCATCAGGAAAGTTTCTGATAAACTAGCAGATGACTTTACATTTGAATGGAGACATTATGAAAAAATTTAGCCTATTACTTGCCATCCTCCCATTTTTAGTTGCCTGTGGAAATCAAGCTACACCTAAAGAGACCAGCTCCCAAAAGACAATCGTCGTTGCTACAGCTGGCGATGTGCCACCATTTGACTACGAAGACAAAGGCAATCTGACAGGTTTCGACATTGAAGTTCTAAAAGCAGTAGATGAAAAACTCAGCGACTACGAGATTCAATTCCAAAGAACTGCTTGGGAGAGTATCTTCCCAGGACTTGATTCTGGTCACTATCAGGCTGCAGCCAATAACTTGAGTTACACAAAAGAGCGTGCTGAAAAATACCTTTACTCACTTCCAATTTCGAACAACCCCCTCGTCCTTGTAAGCAACAAGAAAAATCCTCTGACTTCACTTGACCAAATCGCTGGCAAAACAACTCAAGAGGATACCGGAACTTCAAACGCTCAATTCATCAATAACTGGAATCAGAAACACACTGACAATCCCGCTACTATCGATTTTTCTGGAGAGGATATCGGTAAACGAATCTTAGACCTCTCTAACGGTGAATTTGATTTCCTAGTTTTTGACAAGGTATCGGTTCAAAAGATTATCAAGGACCGTGGCTTAGATCTCTCAGTCGTTGATTTACCTTCTGCCGATAGCCCCAACAACTATATCATTTTCTCAAACGACCAAAAAGAGTTTAAAGAGAAATTTGATAAAGCGCTCAAAGAACTCTACCAAGATGGAACCCTTGAAAAACTCAGCAATACTTATCTAGGTGGTTCTTACCTTCCAGATCAATCTCAATTACAATAATACTCTTCGAAAATCTCTTCAAACCACGTCAGCTTTATCTGCAACCTCAAAGCTGTGCTTTGAGCAACCTACGGCTAGCTTCCTAGTTTGTTCTTTGATTTTCATTGAGTATAAGATATACTAAAAGCGATTGGACCAGCCAATCGCTTTTTTAGTTTGCATTGGTTATTTTAGGAAACTCTTACAAAAAATCAAAATAATCCTTCACATCTTCTACATACCCATGCTTTTCTATTAAGCTTGCTAATAGTTCCAGATTGTGTCCCTGATAGTTATCTTCACGACGTAATTCTTCATACATTTCGATAAAGGGAAGCCCCTTGGACTTGGCCAATTCTAACTCAGCCTCGTAATCATAAGCAACTTTACGAAATTGTATATTGACCAATTCCCCATCTTCAACCTCTATCACGGCATACTGGGCACGGTGATTTTTTAACGCCTCCCAATTAAAATAGGGCATACCAATCGAACCTGGATTGATGATTTGTTGGCCTTGACTGCCATAACGAAGCAACTGCTTGTGAACATGACCATAGACTGCCACGTCGGTTTCAGCATCTAGGAGTTGGTCAAATTTCTCCGTATCATTATCAACCAGTAGGTCCCCACCATAGTTTTTGTCAGGTAAATTATGAGAGAGAGAAAAGCGCAGTCCGTCAACTTCTTTCTTTTCTAGCAAAGGCAAGCTTCGTAGCCAGACAATCGTTGCAGGATCCATTCGCTCCATCAAAAACTGGGTCATTCGCATTGACTGGATTTCTTGTGGATGTTCCAAACCATATTCACCATCCAAGGCCTCAAGGACACAATCATCCCAATTGCCTCGAACACTGGCTGTTATAGGAAGGTCCTTTAACAGGGCGACCAAGTCATTTGCACCGGGACCGGGAAGAAAAATATCTCCCAGAAGCCAGTATTCACTGACTCCTTGATTTTTAGCATCTGCAATCACTGCTTCTAGGGCAGTTGTATTGCCATGAATATCTGATAAAATTGCGATTTTATGGTTCATTGTGGTTTCCTTCCGTTTGGTAATCTACTCTTTCTTCCGCCACTTGAGCTAATTCCACTTCTTCCTGCGGGTTCAACTTTCTTTGCACAGCCTCTGCTACTGCTCTCGGTACTCCAACTTCGACAATCTCATCCACACTGGCTTCCTTGATTTTAGTCAGAGACTTGAAATGTTTCATGAGATTCTGCTTGCGTTTAGGCCCCAGCCCTTCAATTCCATCCAGTTGTGATGAAAAGGAATTTTTGGAACGCAGTTGGCGGTGGAAGGTGATGGCAAAACGGTGCACCTCATCTTGAATGCGTTGGAGGAGGAAAAATTCCTGAGAATTGCGAGACAACTCCACCACTTCCAGCGGATCTCCAAAGAGCAATTCATGGGTTTGGTGCTTGTCATTTTTTTGCAAACCTGCAATGGGAATATCCAGACCCAGTTCCTCTTGTATGACTTGCTTGGCGATATTGACTTGACCTTGTCCCCCATCAATGACAATCAAATCTGGCGGAGTCAAACCGTCATGCTGTACTCGACCGTAGCGCCTGCGAATGACCTCTCTCATACTGGCATAGTCGTCTGGTCCCACCACAGTCTTAATTTTATACTTACGATAATCCTTCTTACTTGGTTTGCCATTGACAAAGACCACCATAGCCGAAACAGGGCTGGTACCCATGATATTGGAGTTATCGAAGGACTCAATGCGAACTGGAGTTGGGATTTGAAGCAAACGACCTAGATTTTCAATAGCTCCTTGTGTCTTTTCGACAGATTTTTCTAACAGATTGAACTTCTGCTCTAGACTAACACGAGCATTTTTTATGGCTAGATTGACCAGTTGTTTTTTCTCACCGCGCTGGGGTTTGAGAATCTTGGTATCTACCAAAGCCCTGACAGCTTCTTCATCAATATCCTGCGGAATCAGCACCTCATTGGGAACTAGGTGAGATTTTTCTTGATAAAATTGTCCCACATAGGTTAAGAAATCCTCATCCGGATCATTGTAGTAGGGGAAAAGATTGACATCGCGCTCAATGAGCTTGCCCTGACGAACAAAGAAAACCTGCACACACATCCAGCCCTTGTCCGCATAGTAGCCAAAAACATCGCGATTTTGAAGATCCTTAGCCATGACCCGTTGCTTGGTTCGAAGTGTTCCAATGGCCTGAATCAGGTCACGATATTCCGCTGCACGCTCAAATTCCATAGTCTGGGCTGCCACTGCCATCTTGCCCTTGAGGTCATCAATGATTTTGTCATCCTGTCCTTTTAGGAAATCGGAAACCTCCTGAGCCATGGACTTGAAATAAGCCTCATCTTTCTTACAGATGGTGTGGGCCATACATTGGCCGATATGATAGTAAAAACAGACCTTAGACGGTGGATTGGTACACTTACGAAAAGGGAAAATCCGATCCAGTAGCCGCTTGATTTCATTGGCTGCCCCCACATCGGGATAAGGTCCAAAGTAAAGACCTCCGTCCTTTTTGACCTGACGGGTGATAATCAAACGAGGATAGCGTTCATTAGTAATCTTGATGAAAGGATAAGACTTATCATCCTTGAGCATGATATTGTATTTAGGCTTATTTTCCTTGATCAGGTTAATTTCTAGGAGAAGTGCCTCAATATTGGACTCCGTAACAATAAATTCAAAATCCACAATTTCAGACACCAAGGCCTCTGTCTTGGTATCGTGACTCCCACGGAAATAAGATCTCACGCGGTTACGCAGATTTTTAGCCTTTCCTACATAGATAATGGTGCCGTTTTTATCCTTGTGAATGTAACAACCAGGGCTGGTCGGTAAGAGCTCTAGTTTTGATTTAATCAAGTTATTCATAGTTCCATTATAACAAAAAAGTAGGGAAAGATAGTTCCCTACTCATTGGTCTCATATAATTTTCGAAGTCTTGCAACATCCTCTTCCTGGATACCATAAAAGGAACCTGCTGGTTGCATGACAGACTTCTCATCTGTATGATCCAAGCCAATCGCATGACCCAACTCATGTTCTGCCGTATGGACAATACGCTCATAGGAATAGCCATAGTTAGGATTGGACAGATAATAGTGATTCAACCGTACCGTGACAGACAAGAATTGCCCCGTCAAGAGATTGGTCTGACTTTCTGCCTCTCCTGCCACAGGAGTACCTCCGTCATTCATCTCCGTAGCCAAGATATCTGCCTTGCTGGCCTCAGTCACCAGTTCAAACTTAAAGGCACCAGTTTGATTCCAATTCTGAATCGCTTCTACATAAGCTTCTTGAAAGCGTGAATCTATCTGCGGATCTAGGTAAATACGAGCAGAAGCCTGCGGCCACCTTCCTTCAGAGTGTTGGTGGCTATCTGTCTGGTTCAACTGAGGCAGTTGCCCTGTTTTTTCCCATTGGTCGATACTTTGTTTACCAATCTTGACTGACCGTTCTGCTTGCTTTAGCGCTCCTTGAAAATCTCCGTTAAGATACCAGAGAAGTCCAAAAGCAAAAGCACACAAAAGAAAAGCTATCCAAACTAGACGCCAAAACAAACGCCACACAAAAGAAAAGAAAGCCCCTATCAAACGAAAAATCCAGCGCATGTTCCTCCACCTTTCTAGCAAATAAAGTCTATTTTACTAAAACAAGCTGAAAGAAAGCTAAATTATGACAATCTCTCTTCTAATTTGAAATCGATTGGTAAGGTTGCTAAGAACCGTTCCAATTGTTTTTCCCAGTAGTACCACTCGTGAGTTCCAGCACTATGGCTATAGGTCACATCAAAGCCCAGTTTTTTGAGATTTTTCACTGCTAGATTATTGGCTTCGTACAAGAAATCCTGCTCGCCACACCAAGCCCAAAGCTGGGTCTTTTTGTCCGATTTTTTAGCCAGACTTTCTAGAGAATAAGGACTAGTTGTCCAATTTTTAATCTCTCCAAAAACACCTCTCCAGTAAGCTGGTGTCCCCAGATTTTGGCTTTCAGGAGAAAAATCTTGAAAGCTGAGAGCACCTGAAAAACTAGCTGCATGAGAAAAACGATTTGTAGCAAGAGCCAGTTTGAAACAGCCGTAACCTCCCATAGAGAGACCAGCGATAAAGGTCTTTTCACGCTTACTGGTCATGTTAGGGAAGAAACGTTTTAGAACCTGTGGCAATTCCTCTGCTAGAGCTGTGTAATAGTCAAAACCATACTGGGTATCGGTATACCAACCGTTGCTGGTATTGGGCATAACAACGATGAGATTAGTGCCTCGAAGCAAGCGTTCTACATTAGTACGCTTGAGCCAGCTATTATGGTTGCCAGACATCCCGTGCAGGAGGTACAAGACGGGAATATCTTTACAATCTGGTTCTTCCACTCGATTAGCATCAGGATAGAGGACATTCACTCCCCACTCCATATCCAAAACTTGTGAGTAATACTCGATTTTCATTACTGCCATAATTTTTTCCTCTATTTTTCTATAAGAAAAAGCCGAAACTCGACTTTCTCTCTGTTTATTTCAACAATTATTTCGCTTCCATGACTACTGGTAAAATAGCTGGACGACGCTTGGTTTGGTCAAAGAGGTACTTGGTAAGATTATCACGAACCTTCCCTTTGAGGTCTGCCCAGTCAAAGTCATCTCCTTGAAGATAGTCTTCTACCGTCTGGTTAATCAATTCTGAACTTTCACGGAGAATATCACGACTCTTCTTGAGATAAACGAACCCACGTGTATGAACACGAGCCTTGGCCACAATTTTCTTCTCACGACGATTAACGGTAATTGCTACGATGAAAATACCGTCCTCTGATAAGACCTTACGGTCACGAAGAACCACATTACCAACATCACCAATGGCATTCCCGTCAATCAAGACATCCCCTGCCGAAACCGAGCCAGCTGGGACAAAGTCACCATTCTCATAAGCCATGCTGGTTCCCTTTTTAGGGATGAAAATGCGTTCTGGCAACATCCCTACTGCCATAGCAGCCTTAGCATGGGCATCCAACTCACGGTATTCCCCTTGAATTGGGAAGAGATACTTGGGTTGCAAGAGATTAATCATCAACTGCAAGTCACGCGCATTCCCGTGTCCTGACACACGCAAGCTTTGGGTGATCAGTTTGACAACCCCACCAGCTTGGTAAATCATGTTTTCCACACGCGCCATGACTGCTTCTTTGGCGATAGACGGAGTGGTTACGATATAGACCAAGTCACCGTCCTTGATTTCCACATAACGATGGCGACCAATCGACATCTTACGAAGACCGTTGATAGGCTCACCCATACGACCTGTCTCAAGGATAATCAACTCATGGTCTTCAAAGCGAGACATATCTTTTGGCTTAATCAAAAGACTCTCGTTAGCTAGAGACAATTTCTTAAGGCGAATAGCAGTACGGACGATATTTTCAATATCGAATCCTGTCAAGACCACACGACGACCTGTTGCATCCGCAGCGTCAAACACCTGCTGGATACGAGAGAGGTTGCTGGCTACTGCTGCAACAATGATACGACCATCCCAGTCCGAAATGGTTTGAGTGATCTCGTCCCCAACTTCACTTTCGCTAGCCACTTGAATATTACTATCTGCATTGGCTGAATCGCTAAGAAGAGCTAGAACTCCATCACGACCGATTTCTGCCAAACGAGCGAAGTCTGTCGCGTAGGATTCACTAGCCGTCTGGTCAAATTTGAAGTCACCTGTATAAACGATGCTCCCTTCAGCTGTCTTCAAGACAACACCCAGACTTTCTGGGATAGAGTGGGTTGTACGGAAGAAGGACACCACAGTCCCTCCAAAATCAATCTCCGTATCCTCATCAATGACATGGAAATCATTGAATTTCTTAACCGCATCATTTCCTTTGACAAAGAGTTTGGCCAACTCAATGGTCAGCTCAGACCCAAATACAGGTACCTTGGCTTCAGCCAAGAGATAAGGCAGAGCACCAATGGCATCCGCATGACCATGGGTCAAAAAGACGCCAGCGATACGGTCGCTATTTTCAAAAAGGTAGTCCATATTGGGAATGACCACGTCCACCCCTAGTTGTTCATTTTCAGGGTATTTCAGACCTGCATCCAAAACGAAAATAGACCCATCGATTTCAGCGATATACATATTTTTCCCATTTTCACGTACACCACCAAGTGTTGTTAAACTGATATTACTCATTTTTCCTCCGAAAGCTTAGTTTATCTTGATTATAGGGTTGCTTACCCTCTTATTCTAAAAGCACTACTTTTAGCCGAATCTTTTCCTACCATTATACCATTTTTTTAATGATTTTCAAAATGAAGATTTGTTTTCAAAAAAGAGCTGGTTTCCCAACTCTTTCCTATGATCTACTCTTTTTCCATTAAAAAGTCATAAATTTCTTGCACAGTTCCTAGTGCCATCATTTCTTGGTCTTTGACGGTTTGTTTGAGATTTTGGTAAATTTGACTTTCTCCGATTTCCCGCTTTGGTGCCTCTTTATTGACTGTCATGACACCATCTTTGATGGTCACAAAGCCTAGCTCTTCAAATACTTGAATCATCTTAACCAGCAAGATTTGTTGGATATTAAGATAAGCTGCCAAATCCTTCAGCTTGTAGCGAATATCAAACTCTGGAAACTGGTAGATGGTCTTGTACAATTTTGCAAACTGCTCTCTAGTCCCATACCCTGTCAGATAGTAGGCCTTATCAATATCATTTTTGAAATAGACAGCAGAGAAATTCTGTTCCTGAAAAATGGTCTTCAGCTGAGTAATATCCTCAGGAATGGTTTTTACAACCACAGCATCACTAGCCGCCAAATTTGGCAATTCTCCAGCAAAATCTAAGACTGGAACCCCTTCTGGCAAGACTGCATTCTTCCCACGGATGTTAAAGAGTTGAACACCCTCCACACGCGCATCCACCATCATCAACTGCAGGGCAGTTTGGCCATTCCATTGGTTGACAGACAATTTGACTGCCAGCTCTAGATTCTTGGTTTGAGCAAATTCTGTTGCCCATCTACCTTGGCAAAAGGCTACCACTTCAAAACTCGCCTCGCCTTTAGAAATTTTCAGTTTGAGATGGGCATTGCCTGACCCCATGGTACGGGCACTTTCAACCTGAAAATCCTTGATATAAAAGACAGGTTTCTGATTGTCCATTCCAAAAGGTGCCAAACGTTCAAAACTTTTGACCGTTTCCAAGCTAAGTGTCTCCAAATCCAGTTCTTCATCTAGATTTAACTTGTTCTTGCCACCAGCATCTGCGCCTTTTTCACGAACATAATCTTCCAAGACTTGAGATAAATCTGAAAGTTTTTCAACTTCCAGCGTCATTCCAGCCGCACCAGCATGGCCACCAAAGGCGATGAAGAGGTCTCGGCGAGGATCCAGAGCCTCAAAAATATCCACTGCTTCCACACTACGAGCACTACCCTTGGCACGACCGTCTTCTATATTGAGAACGATGACTGTCTGCCCTAGTTCTTCCAACAAACGACCAGCCACTATTCCTAGAACCCCAGGATTCCAGCCCTCCTTGGCCAAGACTTGAACCTTCTTCTCAGGATCCACCATGATCTTAGCTTCTTCATAGATAGACTGGACGATTTCCTTGCGCTCTTCGTTTTTCTGATGAATCATGAGAGCAATCTCATGGGCTTCCTCATCGTCAAACCCAGTCAACAAATCAATGGCAGGATTGGGATCATCCAAGCGGCCCAAGGCATTCAAACGAGGGGCAATCTGAAAACCAACCGTTTCTTCTGTTACTTCGTTGGCAGCAATCCCAGCCATATCCAGCATTTCTTGTAAACCAATGCGCTGAGTATGCCCCAGCATTTCTAGACCATATTGAACCAAGATACGGTTCTCATCCGTCAAACTAACCATATCTGCAATGGTACCAATAGCGACCAAATCAAGCAATTCCACTTGCACTTCTTCTAACAGGGCACAAGCCAACTTGAAAGCCACTCCGCAACCAGCCAAATATTTGAAAGGATAGTCCGCATCAGGATGTTCAGGATGGACAATAGCATAGGCATCTGGTAAGGTTTCAGGCATAGAATGGTGGTCAGTCACAATGACATCTACTCCCATAGACTGGGCCAGTTCAATGGCCTCGTGACCCGCAACCCCATTATCCACCGTCACAATCAAGGAAATTCCTTCTTGCTCGATAAAATATTTGTAAACACTGGCATTAGGTCCATAACCGTCGGTAAAACGATTGGGCAGATAAACCCGGCACTCAGCGCCAAGCTGTTCCAAACTTTCCTTAATAATAGAAGCCGAAGTCATACCATCGGCATCATAATCACCGTAAACGAGAATATTTTCCCCTTCTTCAATGGCCTGACGAATCCGTTCTACTGCCTTGTCCATATCATGGAGCAGATAAGGGTCGTGCAAGTCCTCCAAGGAAGGTTCTAAAAACTTCTTCAGACTTTCTTGGTTCTGAATCCCTCTTTCAAATAATAACCGAGCCACCTCAGGACCCAGTCCAGCCTTCTTGGCTATCTTTGTAAAATCCGCATCTTCTACCTGCGGGGCAAACTGCCATTCATAAGTAGGTGTTATCAAAAAGACATCCACTCTTTCTAAGAATTCTATTGCTTCATTATAACATGATTTAGGCTTTTTCTCTATCCAGATTGCTTTTTTATAAAATTTTAGTGAATTTTTTCAGATATGATTTGACAAGACAAATCTTTTGGTGTAGAATCATGTTATAAAATCTAACACAAAGGAGATTCCTTATGGCTTTAGTAGAATTTGAACACATCGAAAAATATTACGGAGACTACCATGCACTCCGCGACATCAATCTCCGTTTTGAAAAAGGGCAAGTTGTTGTACTCCTAGGCCCTTCTGGTTCTGGGAAGTCCACTCTTATCCGTACGATTAATGGTTTAGAGGCTGTTGACAAGGGAAGTCTCCTAGTCAATGGCCACCAAGTTGCTGGTGCCAGCCAGAAAGATTTAGTACCTCTTCGCAAGGAAGTCGGTATGGTTTTCCAACATTTTAACCTCTATCCGCATAAAACAGTGTTAGAAAACGTAACACTCGCACCCATAAAAGTTCTAGGAATTGATAAAAAAGAAGCTGAAAAAACAGCCCAAAAATATCTGGAATTTGTAAATATGTGGGACAAGAAAGATTCTTATCCAGCCATGCTATCTGGTGGACAAAAACAACGGATTGCCATCGCACGTGGACTCGCTATGCATCCTGAACTCCTCCTCTTTGATGAGCCAACATCTGCCCTAGACCCTGAAACTATCGGCGATGTTCTAGCAGTTATGCAAAAATTGGCCCACGATGGTATGAATATGATTGTCGTTACCCATGAAATGGGCTTCGCCCGTGAAGTTGCTGACCGAATCATCTTTATGGCTGACGGAGAGGTTTTAGTAGATACGACCGATGTCGATGACTTTTTCGACAATCCAAGCGAACCTCGTGCTCAACAATTCCTCAGCAAAATTATCAACCACGAAAGTGACAAAGTCAAATAAGGAGGCGCCTATGAAAAAGAAATTCTTTTTATCAGCAATATTGATTAGCCTTTTCGGCCTTGCTGCTGCAAAACCAGTCCTGGCTGATACCAGTGTCGCAGACATTCAAAAGAGAGGCGAGCTAGTTGTCGGTGTGAAACAAGACGTTCCCAATTTTGGCTACAAGGATCCTAAGACAGGGACCTATTCTGGTATCGAAACCGACTTGGCCAAGATGGTAGCTGATGAGCTCAAGGTTAAGGTTCGTTATGTGCCTGTTACCGCTCAAACCCGTGGACCCCTTCTAGACAATGAACAAGTCGATATGGATATCGCAACCTTTACCATCACAGACGAACGTAAAAAACTCTACAACTTCACCAGCCCTTACTACACAGATGCTTCTGGCTTTTTGGTCAATAAGTCAGCCAAAATCAAAAATATTGAGGACCTAAACGGCAAAACCATCGGAGTTGCCCAAGGCTCCATTACCCAACGCCTGATTACTGAACTGGGTACAAAGAAAGGCTTGAAGTTTAAATTCGTCGAACTTGGTTCCTACCCCGAATTGATTACTTCCCTTCACGCTCATCGAATTGATGCCTTTTCCGTTGACCGTTCTATCCTATCTGGCTACATCAGTAAACGGACAGAACTACTAGATGATAGTTTCAAGCCATCTGACTACGGTATCGTTACCAAGAAATCAAACACTGAACTCAACGACTATCTCGATAACTTGGTCACCAAATGGAGCAAGGACGGCAATTTGCAAAAACTTTATGACCGTTACAAGCTCAAACCATCTAGCCATACTGCAGATTAAGGAGGATACCACATGACAGATTTATCATCTTGGACAGCCTATTTTCAGGATTTTGGACAATTTTTCAATGGTTTCCTCTTCACCCTTGCCCTAGCGATTGGATCCTTTATCCTAGCCATGGTCTTAGGCATCTTCTTTGGAGCCATGTCGACCAGTAAACGTCCAATTTTGAGAATTTTGGCTCGTATCTTTGTCGAATTTTACCAAAACACTCCCCTCTTGGTGCAGTTTGTCATCGTTTTTTACGGCCTACCTCTTATCAGTGACCACACCATCATGATTCCGATTTATTGGACAGCTGTTCTCTGCGTGGGTCTCTATCACGGTGCCTATATCGCTGAGGTAATTCGTTCAGGTATTCAATCTATTCCTAGCGGTCAGATGGAGGCCGCCTTGTCGCAAGGTTTTACCTATATCAGTGCCATGCGCTTGATTATCTTGCCTCAGGCCTTCCGTATCATTCTCCCTCCTTTGACCAATCAAATAGTCAACCTCATCAAGAATACCTCTACAGTCGCTATCATCTCTGGAGTGGACTTGATGTTTGTGACCAAATCTTGGTCAGCTCTTAACGGAAACTACATTCCAGCCTTTTTAGGAGCTGCCCTTCTCTACTTTTCTCTATGCTTCCCTGTTGCCCAGTTTGGTCGTAAGATGGAGCAAGCCAACAAAAAAGCCTATTCACTTTAGGAGGTTACTATGGAATCCATTTTAGAAGTTTTGACCCCAGATAACCTAATCTTTATCTTTAAAGGATTTGGCTTGACCCTCTATATTTCTCTGATTGCCATCATCCTCTCTACCCTTATCGGTACGGTTCTAGCTGTCATGAGAAATGGGAAAAATCCTGTCTTGCGTATCATCTCCAGCATTTACATCGAGTTTGTGCGCAACGTTCCCAACCTTCTCTGGATCTTTACTATCTTTTTAGTTTTCAAGATGAAATCCACTCCAGCTGGTATTACAGCCTTTACCCTCTTTACCTCAGCAGCCTTGGCTGAGATTATCCGAGGAGGTCTCAATGCCGTAGACAAGGGACAATACGAAGCAGGAATGTCACAAGGCTTCACTTCAGCCCAAATCCTCTACCACATCATTCTCCCACAAGCTATTCGCAAAATGTTGCCAGCCATCATTTCTCAGTTTGTAACCGTGATTAAGGATACCAGTCTTCTCTACTCTGTTATCGCCCTACAAGAACTCTTTGGAGCTAGCCAAATTCTCATGGGCCGTTATTTCGAACCAGAGCAAGTGTTTAGTCTTTATATCCTGATTGCCCTCATCTACTTCAGCTTCAACCTAGCAATTTCTAGCCTGTCTCATATGCTAGCAAAACGTTGGCAACAAGCTGCAGAATAAACAGCCACTCTCCAGTTAAATTGGAGAGTTTTTTTATGATAGTAAACATTTATAGATCTCAATTTGACACCATACTTTTTCTATGATAAAATGTAACAAATTTATTTACAACAAATCAAAATCTAAATGAAATGGAATTTTCTATGAAATCACTCAAAGGACTACTCTTTATCATAGCTAGTTTTGTCTTGACTATTTTGACTTGGATGAACACTTCTCCCCAATTCATGATTCCAGGACTAGCTTTAACAAGCCTATCTCTAACTTTTATCCTAGCCACTCGTCTCCCCCTACTAGAAAGCTGGTTTCACGGTTTGGAGAAGGTCTATACTGTCCACAAATTCACAGCCTTTCTCTCAATCATCCTACTAATCTTTCATAACTTTAGTATGGGCGGTTTGTGGGGCTCTCGTTTAGCTGCTCAGTTTGGTAACCTTGCCATCTATATCTTTGTCAGTATCATCCTTGTCGCCTATTTAGGCAAATACATCCAATACGAAGCTTGGCGATGGATTCACCGTCTGGTTTACCTAGCCTATATTTTTGGACTCTTTCATGTCTACATGATGATGGGCAATCGCCTCCTTACATTTAATCTCCTAAGTTTTCTTGTTGGTAGCTATGCCCTTTTGGGCTTACTGGCTGGTTTTTATATCATCTTCCTTTATCAAAAGATTGGCTTCCCCTATCTAGGGAAAATTACCAATCTCAAACGCTTGAATCACGATACTAGAGAAATTCAAATCCATCTTAGCAGACCTTTCAATTATCAATCAGGACAATTTGCCTTCCTAAAGATTTTCCAAGAAGGCTTTGAAAGTGCTCCGCATCCCTTTTCTATCTCAGGAGGTCATGGTCAAACTCTTTACTTTACTGTTAAAAATTCAGGTGACCATACCAAGAATATCTATGACAATCTTCAAGTCGGCAGCAAAGTAAGCGTAGATAGAGCTTACGGACACATGATCATAGAAGAAGGACGAGAAAATCAGGTTTGGATTGCTGGAGGCATTGGGATTACCCCCTTCATCTCTTACATCCGTGAACTTCCTATTTTGGATAAACAGGTTCACTTCTACTATAGCTTCCGTGGAGAGGAAAATGCAGTCTACCTGGATTTGCTCCGTGACTATGCTCAGAAAAACCCTAATTTTGAACTCCATCTAGTAGATAGTAGGAAAGACGGCTATCTTAATTTTGAGCAAGAAGAAGTGCCCGAACATGCAACCGTCTATATGTGTGGTCCTCTTTCTATGATGAAGTTACTTGCCAAACAGATTAAGAAACAAAATCCAAAAGCAGAGCTTATTTACGAAGGATTCAAGTTCAAATAACCACTCATACTCTCCTGGAATTTCCCAGGAGTTTTTTCTACGCAATCTCAAAAAACACTGCCAGATTTCTAGCAGTGTTTTGACATTTCATTTGCAGGCATCTATCCCTCTTAATCCTTCATCTGACTCTCTGCGTCGGCCACGACTTGCTCTAAGCTAGTCTGACCAAGCTCTGCCTCCATAGCCAGCTGGATTCTCTCCAATTTTTGATCCAAAACATCATGAATATGGGCTCCAACTGGGCAATTTGGATTTGGATTGTCATGAAAACTGAAGAGTTGACCAGTCTTACCCAGACACTCAACAGCCTGATAAACATCTAATAGACTAATGTCTTTGAGATCCTTGACAATCTCTGTCCCACCTGTTCCACGCGCTACTGAAATCAGCTCTGCCTTCTTCAACTGGGACAAGGTCTTTCTGATAATGACTGGATTGACCCCGACACTAGCAGCCAGAAAATCACTGGTCACCTTGCTTTCCTTTCCCTTGAGGGCAATGATTATCAGCATATGAGTCGCAATGGTAAATCTACTTGGAATTTGCATCCTCTTCTCCTTTTTACGAGGCTACCCTGCCTCTACTCTTCTTTTTCTATTATTATACCCTTTTTAGTTGTAATGTCAATCGTTACCACTTTTCAACCAGGCATCTAACTCCCTATCGTAGCCCTCTTGCTGGGCCAATTCTCTCAAAAATTCCTGATGATGAGTATGGTGGATACCATTGACCAGACTTTCATAATAAACCTCAAAATAGGGAAGTTTGAGGTCTTTAGCCAACTGCAATTCAGCTGCCACATCGTAGTCTACCCGTCGGAAGTCCATATCTACCAAGCCCTTATCATCGAACTCCAAAACCATATACTGGGCTCGCAAGTCCTTCCGCAAATGGGTATCTAGAAAGAAAGGTTGCCCAATCGAACCTGGATTGACAATCAATTGCCCACCAGTCCCGTAACGAAGCAACTGCTGATGAATATGACCATATACAGCGATATCACAAGGTGGATTGGTCACCAAGCGGTCAAAATCCTCTTGCGCTCCAGTATGAATCAACTCTCTCCCCCAGTTCTTATCAGGAAGATGGTGGCTAATTCCTACCGTCAAATCCCCAAACTGACGATGAATCTGTAGAGGTTGATTGTGGAGCAGTTCAATTTCTTCTAGGGAAATTTCCTCTAAAACATACTGGCACTGGCGCAAGAGATAGCGTTGACTGGGACGAGTACTATCCAATTCCTTACGGACACCATGCCAAAGACTGTCTTCCCAGTTTCCCAAAACTCTAGCCGTAATCGGTAGTTGAGCCAACAAGTCCAAAATTCTTCTACGCCCTGTCCCTGGCATGAGAATGTCTCCCAAAAGCCAGTATTCATCCACTCCTAGCTGCCGAGCATCTGCCAAAACAGCCTCCAAGGCGGTGGTATTTCCATGAATATCTGAAAGAAGAGCTATTTTTGTCATTCTTTCTCCTCATTTCCTCTTATATATCTTTTTAATATTATAACAAAAAATACTGTTTAATAGTCACCTTTAACCCACTCTTACTAAATCCAGAACACTACTTTTATCAAGGTAAAAACTTATCAAAAAGATGATTTTACATTACTCCTAACAAAGCATAGCAAGCACTTTTTCAATGAAGAAAATTCAAAAAAATCTACAAATATCTTGAAAATTTTCACAATCATGCTATAATAATCCATAGAGACAAGTCACTTAGTCCCTTTCTACTAGAGAGTGCGTGGGTGCTGGAAACGCATAGAAAGCCTATACTGATACTACTCTACTGACTTTTATGCAAACATAAAACGGTGGCCACGTTAGAGCCAATCAGAGGTGTCCCTCTCTTTTGAGGAACATAAATGAAGGTGGAACCACGTTGCGACGTCCTTTCGAGGATGTCGCTTTTTTTCTAGCTTTCACAGTCCTCTGTCCCTGTTCTCAGAATAGGGTTAACACATTCGTCAATAATATAAGTAAGGAGAACATCATGATTAACATTACTTTCCCAGATGGCGCTGTTCGTGAATTCGAATCTGGCGTTACTACTTTTGAAATTGCCCAATCTATCAGCAATTCCCTAGCTAAAAAGGCCTTGGCTGGTAAATTCAACGGCAAACTCATCGACACTACTCGTGCTATCACTGAAGATGGAAGCATTGAAATTGTGACACCTGATCACGAAGATGCCCTTCCAATCTTGCGTCACTCAGCTGCTCACTTGTTCGCCCAAGCAGCTCGTCGTCTTTTCCCAGACATTCACTTGGGAGTTGGTCCAGCCATCGAAGATGGTTTCTACTACGATACTGACAACACAGCTGGTCAAATCTCTAACGAAGACCTTCCTCGCATCGAAGAAGAAATGCAAAAAATTGTCAAAGAAAACTTCCCATCAATCCGTGAAGAAGTTACTAAAGACGAGGCACGTGAAATCTTCAAGAACGACCCTTACAAATTAGAATTGATTGAAGAACACTCAGAAGACGAAGGTGGTTTGACCATCTACCGTCAGGGTGAATATGTAGACCTTTGCCGTGGCCCACACGTCCCATCAACAGGCCGTATCCAAATCTTCCACCTTCTCCATGTAGCAGGTGCTTACTGGCGTGGAAATAGTGATAACGCTATGATGCAACGTATCTACGGTACAGCTTGGTTTGACAAGAAAGACTTGAAAAACTACCTTCAAATGCGTGAAGAAGCTAAGGAACGTGACCACCGTAAACTTGGTAAAGAGCTTGACCTCTTCATGATTTCACAAGAGGTTGGTCAAGGACTTCCATTCTGGTTGCCAAATGGTGCGACTATTCGTCGTGAGTTGGAACGCTACATCGTAGACAAAGAGCTAGCTTCTGGCTACCAACACGTCTACACTCCACCACTTGCTTCTGTTGAACTTTACAAGACTTCTGGTCACTGGGATCACTACCAAGAGGACATGTTCCCAACTATGGATATGGGAGATGGGGAAGAATTCGTCCTTCGCCCAATGAACTGTCCACACCACATCCAAGTCTTTAAACACCATGTTCACTCATACCGTGAATTGCCAATCCGTATCGCTGAAATCGGGATGATGCACCGCTATGAAAAATCTGGTGCCCTCACTGGTCTTCAACGTGTGCGTGAAATGTCTCTCAACGACGGTCACCTCTTTGTGACTCCAGAACAAATCCAAGAAGAATTCCAGCGTGCCCTTCAGTTGATTATCGATGTTTATGAAGACTTCAACTTGACTGAATACCGCTTCCGCCTCTCTCTTCGTGACCCTCAAGATACTCACAAGTACTTTGACAACGATGAGATGTGGGAAAATGCCCAAACCATGCTTCGCGCAGCCCTTGATGAAATGGGTGTGGACTACTTTGAAGCCGAAGGTGAAGCAGCCTTCTACGGACCAAAATTGGATATCCAGGTTAAGACTGCCCTTGGAAAAGAAGAAACACTCTCTACGATCCAGCTTGACTTCTTGCTTCCAGAACGCTTCGACCTTAAATACATCGGAGCTGATGGTGAAGAACATCGCCCAGTTATGATCCACCGTGGGGTTATCTCAACTATGGAACGCTTCACAGCGATCTTGATTGAAAACTACAAGGGTGCCTTCCCAACATGGCTTGCGCCACACCAAGTAACCCTCATCCCAGTATCTAACGAAAAACACGTGGACTACGCTTGGGAAGTAGCGAAGAAACTCCGTGACCGTGGTGTCCGTGCTGATGTGGATGAACGTAATGAGAAAATGCAATTCAAGATTCGTGCTTCACAAACTAGCAAGATTCCTTACCAATTGATCGTTGGTGACAAGGAAATGGAAGACGGAACTGTCAACGTTCGTCGCTATGGCCAAAAAGAAACAAACACTGTGTCAGTAGATGAGTTTGTAGCAGCTATCCTAGCCGATATCGCCAACAAATCACGTGTTGAAAAATAAATCGATCGCAGTCTGAGAAACATTTTTCAGTAAGAAAAAGCAACAACTATTTCAGTTGTTGCTTTTTATATTTTATTTAACCTGAGCTAGTAGTGATTGGTCAAACCACCACAAATGATATTCTCATCAACAATCCTTTCTATCCATTAACTTTTGGATATAGGATATCCTCCCAAGATTTGCTTCCATGAGTTAGATAAGTTGACTATCCTCAGTCCTTGTCTGCTTCATTTTCTTTTGCGCGATCGTTTTGTAAATCTTTTTCAGAGAGTTTTTGTTCGATATACTTGTCAATGTTTTCGTAAAATTCCTTGGTCGCCTCACTATCTAATTTTGCCGAATTATGGAATTGCTTGACTTTCAATTGAACAGATTGAATACCGTAAGAGGCTTGTTTTTGACGAATGGTTTCTAATTCTTCTTCTGAAATTGGATCTCCAACAACCGTCAAGACCAATTCATTGTTACTTGACTTGTAGACTTGATTAATAACCGTATAATTGGCGAACTCTTTTCCTACAAACTGTTTGATCCCTTCTTTTCGCGCTTGTTCTATTGTCAGAGTAACTGCCGAATAGCTAGCTGGAAGAATCAACAATACAATCAAAGATATCAAGCCAATTCTCATTTTAATGCTCAGCTCTTTAAATGAAGTTAAAGGAGATTTTCTCATCAAAATTCTTGTTCCAACAATGTTGGCTAGCATGATAAAGACACAGTTGATCAAGAAAAGATAGAGAGCCCCCAATAAAAATCGTACATTCCCATTAGCTAAACCATAGCCAGCAGTACAGATAGGCGGCATCAGAGCTGTAGCAATGGCTACTCCTGGCACGATATTGTTTGCTTCTTTTTTCCTTGAACCGATCACACCAGCAATCCCACCAGCAATAGCAATGAGGACATCCCAAATGGTTGGAGAGGTTCGTGCAATCAACTCGCTACTTGCATAAGACAAGGGAGAAATCCAGAAATACAGAGTCGAGACAAGCAAACTGACCAACACTTGAGTCAATAAAACCTCTAGAGATTGCTTGATTAAACGCGTATCAAAAATAGCTAAACCGAATCCCAGTCCAACAATCGGTGTCATGAGAGGTGAAATCAACATGGCTCCTATAATGACAGCTGTTGAATTCATATTTAGTCCGATAGAGGCAATAAAAATTGCACACATCAAAATCGCTGTATCTCTCAATCGAACATGAAGGTCATCGTATAATTTCTCACGGTATTCCCGTGTTGAATAATTGGCAGTCATTTGTCCTCTCCTCTTTCCTTATTTAAATTGGTATAATAATTAAAAATAACAGCTGATAAACAGCCAAAAAATATGAGCCCATAAATCGTCAAGAAGACACTGGTAATCCTTCCAATCAAGGTCACAGCTAGGAGATCCCCGTAGCCGACAGTCGTCGAAGTCACAAAAGCATACCAAAGACCGTCTCCGTAATTTGTGATAGCAGGTTCAACTAGGAAAAGCACGCCTCCTGACCCAAAAACAAAGGTCACAAAACTCAGAGCAAACCGAGTAAAACCCGTAACCTGCATAATATGCCATAACATTTTTAAACGTTTCATTTGTTCTCCTTATTCATACTAGCTCCTGACCGAGCCGTTTTTTTCCAATAATCAAAGTGAAGATAGGACATGATCTCCATCACCAAACCCCAGTCCAACAATCGGTGTCATAAGAGGGGAAATCAGCATGGCTCCAATAATGACAGCTGTTGAATTCATATTTAGGCCAATAGAGGCAATAAAAATCGCACACATCAAAATCACTGTATCTCTTAATCGAACATGAAGATCATCATATAATTTCTCACGGTATTCACGTGTTGAATAGTTTCCAGTCATTGGTTACTCCTTTTATTTCGTATAATTTTGTTTCTGCATGGATGATGGTAGAGAGACTTCTGTCCAATCTTACATATTTTTCTTCTCACCTGTTATTCTTTTGAAAATTATCCTTTAAATATCCGTCAGTCCATCCTTAACATTATATCAAAAATTTTACAGTCTTTCTTCGAAGAAATCTATCAATTGAATAGATAGATGAAGCAAGAAATTTTTGTTTCCTTATCCGAAGAAGGAAAAACGGTATCTCCTGAACCTTGATACTATGCGTTTTATTCTTTATAATTTAGCTATTTCAAAATTACAAGTTCTCCATTCTTAATTTCCCAAACTTGGTCAAACTTACTTAATAATTCGTTTTGGCGATGTAAAGTAACAATGACGGCACTTGGTAGTTCCAGAACTCTTTCCAATTCCATTTTAAACTGATTAGTATCCAAAGCAGAGAAAGGTTCGTCTAGGATAAGCAATGGATTTTTACGATTTTTCTCACGATTTAAATACATTCGTTGTTGCTGACCACCTGACAGGGATTGTGGTGGAATTTTTTCAAAATCTTCTTCTCTGAATTTTTCATTGAAACTATTGAATAGCGTTACATTATTTTCATAACTTGAAATAAATGTATGTTCTTGTTGCAGAATCATACCGAATCTTCCCCAAAGATGGTCCAAAACAAGCCCATCTAGCACAATTTGTCCTTCAAAATCTTCATCTGTTCCATTTAAAATGTTGAGAAGACTACTTTTTCCAGACCCATTCTTACCAATAAGCGCAATTTTATCCCCTTTTTGAATCGTAGCGGAAGTAATTATCAATTTTGATTCTCCCAGTTGTTTGGAAATGTTTTTCAAAGTAATCGTATCAAAAGAATGTTGAGGTGCTTGAACTGAAACGGGTCTCCCAACAATGTTTTGAAAACTCTTGATTACAGGCTTTACGGACTCTAACATTTGTAAATCATAAAGGATTTCCTGTATTGGTTCAGAAAAAGCATTAATATATCCGAAACTCGCCACCACCTCAGGAATACCGAGTTGCTGGTGAGATAGAGAGTAGGCTAAATAAATAAACAGAACAAGACTAATGAATTCAAAAGAAACACCTGTCAATAAGATGCCTGTAATTTTTGTCAAACCATACTTAAAATACTTATCCTGCAAATTCTTTAGAGAACTCTTTTGTTGATTCAAAAAATGCGACATAGTTAGTTTATTTACCAAATGATGTCCCATGAGCAAATCCTCCAAGGTTCGATAGTAATCTCCTTGTTTTTTCAAGTAAACCTGTCTACGATTAGCGATCAACTTCCCAACGATTTTAGGAATTTGAATACTAATTCCAGTGGAAAAGATTAAAATCAGTGATACAATAGGATTAATTGTTCTGCTAATAATGAAAGCGTAAATGATGATACGTAAAATTTGTTTGATAAAACTCATCAATGGAGGAAGGTAATCCTTTTCCAACGAATCTAGGTCATTAGATTGATAGGAAATATACTCTGCTACTGTTTTCTGCTTGAAATCGTGGTGACTGAGTCCCAGAAGTGAACGAAACCACTCATTTTTCAAAGTAGTCGAAAAGATAATCCCCTGCTTCCAATCAAGTATCATTTGGATATAGTTACAACTCAAATAGCCTGCCACTGACATAGAGTAACCATATAGAGCTACTTGATAATCCCCTTTGATTAATGCCTGCGTGAAATACGGTAACAAAGCTGTGCAGATATTCGATACTACACCAAAAAGAAAATTAAAGAATAAATACCATCTAATAGTTTTAAGATATGGAAGCATATACGATACTCCTTGCTAATGCGTTTTTTTACATATCGCAGAACAATCTCTACTATTCCCTATTTCAGATAGTGCGATACTCGGACATTGAGTGCAATAATTGTAAATCACACAAGTACTGCAGTTTTTACTATCATTCAAAATATAATTTGCTATTTTGTAAAATATAGGTCTATCCCATGTTTCTTTGATAGATGTAAAATGAATATTTCCAATACTTCTATTGAAAGTAAGCTTTTTCAGTTTTTCTAACGATTTAGGCTATTTCGTGACACACCCACAATCCGTGAAAATTCTGGTTATATCAGATTATGTGATTTTCGTAAGAATTTTATATTGTCTCCAATCATGGCAGTCTCCTTTTACTTGATAAAACTATTATAATATTTAGAAATTAAAAACTGATTCAAAATCAATAGAATGTATGTATTCGATACATTCAATAAATTCTTGGAAACAGTTCTACACCAGTGACACAAATCTATATACACCTATCTCATTCAAAATAAAAAGAAAGCTGCAGTTCTTTTAATACTGTATCAACAATTCATTCTGAAATCGAATAGGAGACATTTCCCAAGTCTACAATTCACTTCATCTCAAATTAATTTTTGTAATTCACCCTTAGTTTATAGATTTTATACTCAACAAAAGTATAAAGCATACAAAACTTCACTTTGAACCAGTATTTATACTATATTCCGTATTAAAAATTCTATTATTGGTTTTGTAAAAAACAGTCTTCAAATATCCTGAAATATAGCAAAAAGAGATTGGGTAAAAACTCATTGTCTCTTCTCACTCAAGGACTAAGTTTACTTGAGCAAACTGAATCCGCACTATCGTTCCTTTTCCGACCTCAGACTCGATACGAATCTGGTGCCCCAGTTCTTCAGAAATTTTCTTAGATAGGTAGAGACCAAGTCCAGATGACTGCTGGGTTAGGCGTCCATTATACCCTGAAAATCCCCGTTCAAAGACTCGGAGGACATCACTGTTTTTTATCCCGATTCCCGTATCCTTGATACAAAGCTCTTGCCCCTCCATATAAATCTCCAGACCACCTTCCTTGGTGTACTTGAGACTATTTGAGATAATTTGCTCAATGACCACTAGCAGCCACTTTTTATCCGTCACGATTTCTTTATCAAGGTCATGTAGATTGACATTTAGGTCTTTTTGAATAAAGAAAAGAGCATATTTACGAATTATCTCCTTAACCATGTCCTCAATTTGAACCTGCTTTAAGACTAAATCATCATGAAAACTTTCTAAACGCAGGTACTGTAAAACTAGATTGGTATAGGAATCGATTTTGAAAATTTCCTGTTCTAATTGCTGCTTCAGTTGGCGGTCGGCCACTTCTGCAACTAAGAGTTGACTGGCTGCAATGGGGGTCTTAATCTGGTGCACCCACAAGGTATAGTAATCCAGCAAATCCGTCAGTTTTCTTTCTGCGTCAGACCTCTGCTGATAGAGTTCCATCTCACGCGCTTCTAATTTTTCTGCTAAAGCTATTTCCAAAGGAGATTTGGCTTCCCTCTCCCCATAGAGAATTTCCTGACGATATACCTGCATTTCTACCAATATGTCCCAAGCGAAAAATAAAATGGTTACAAAGCAACACAAGAGGAAAAAGTAGAGAAAGTAAATTCCCAAACTGGCAAATAAAAACTGAAAGAGTAAGAGCAGAAACGTCAAAGAAATCAGATAGACAAACAGACGACTACGGGAACGCAGATAGGCTAGAAAAAATTGTTTCCAATCAAGCATGCTTCAGTCCGTACCCTATCCCTTTCTTGGTCTCGATAAATCCTATCAATCCCTGCTCTTCCAACTTTTTACGCAAACGAGCCACATTCACAGAGAGGGTATTATCATCAATGAAAAAATCACTGTTCCAAAGTTCCCGCATCAGGTCGTCACGCGCTACGATATTGCCCGCGTGTTCAAATAAAACTCGTAAAATCTGGAATTCATTCTTGGTCAAATTCAAGACTTGCCCTTGATAATGTAAATCCATGGATTTGGTATTGAGGATAACACCAGCATATTCCAGTAAACTCTCGTCACGCCCAAACTCATAGGAACGACGCAACAAGCCCTGAACCTTGGCTAGAAGGACCTGCTGGTCAAAAGGCTTGGTCACAAAGTCATCCGCCCCCATATTGATTGCCATGACGATATCCATAGCCTGGTCTCTCGAAGACAGAAACATAATAGGGACCTTGGAAATCTTGCGAATCTCCTGACACCAGTGATAGCCATTAAACAAAGGCAGTCCAATATCCATGAGGACCAGATGAGGCTCCGACTGGACAAAAAGACTCAAAACTTCCATAAAGTCTTCCACCAGCACCACTTCAAATCCCCATTCAGAGAGCATTTTCCCGACCTGTTGACGAATGACCTGATCATCTTCTACTAATAAAATCTTGTGCATGCGCTTCTCCTTTTCTATTATTATAACAGATTTTTCCATGCTAGAAGGTCTGAAACTGAATTTGAAAGGGCTTGTTTTTAGCCAGTACAAACAGGCAATGCTACTAGCTAATTTGAGGGAAATTTGATAAGATAAGTAAAAAGAAAGGAGCTATTATGGCCAATATTTTTGACTATCTGAAAGATGTCACACACGATTTCTTTTACGACCTTCCTTTGAATGAGTTAGATATTCTAGCCTTAACAGAAATCACCTACCTCTCCTTTGATAATCTGGTCTCCACAAATCCTCAGCGACTTTTAGACCTAGCTCCTCAGGTTCCAAGAGAATCTAACATGTTGACCAGCAAAAATCGCCTCCAGCTATTGGATGAGCTATCTCAACACAAACGCTTCAAAAATTGCAAACTCTCCCATTTTATCAACGACATCGACCCTGAACTGCAAAAACAGTTTGCGGCTATGACCTACCGCCTCAATCTCGATACCTATCTGATTGTCTTTCGTGGGACTGATGACAGTATCATTGGCTGGAAGGAAGATTTCCACCTGACCTATATGAAGGAAATTCCTGCTCAAAAGCACGCCCTACGCTATTTAAAGAACTTTTTTGCCCAACACCCTAAGCAAAAGGTCATTCTGGCTGGGCATTCCAAGGGAGGAAATCTAGCCATCTATGCGGCTAGTCAAATTGAGCAAAGCTTGCAAAATCAAATCACAGCAGTTTATACCTTTGATGCGCCTGGTCTCCACAAAGAACTGACACAAACTGAGGGCTATCAAAGGATAATGGATAGAACCAAGGTCTTCATCCCACAAGGGTCCATTATCGGTATGATGATGGAAATCCCTAACCACCAAATCATCGTGCACAGTACTGCCTTAGGTGGTATCGCCCAGCACGATACCTTTAGTTGGCAGATTGAGGACAAACACTTCGTCCAACTGGATAAAATCAACAGTGATAGTCAACAAGTCGACACAACCTTCAAGGAATGGGTGGCAACAGTCCCTGACGAGGAGCTTCAGCTCTACTTCGACCTCTTCTTTGGCACCATTCTAGATGCTGGGATTAGCTCCATCAATGACCTGTCATCCTTAAAGGCGCTTGAACACATTCATCATCTCTTTGTCCAAGCGCAATCCCTCACTCCAGAAGAAAGGGAAACCATGGGACGCCTCACCCAATTATTAATTGATACCCGTTACCAAGCCTGGAAAAATAGATAATCCACATAAAAAACCCAACTAATCCTTTGATTAGTTGGGTTTTCATTTATGAAATTGAATTCCTTTGTTTAATCTTTAATGATTAAAACATTAGTCTTCTTTTTTCTTGCGTGCCACAAGACCAAATCCGCTCAATACTCCAAGAAGTCCAAGAGCTGCTAGGCTAGAGTGATCTTCTGTACCAGTATTAGGCAATTCCTTAGCTGGTTTAGCTGGAGCTGGTTTTGATGGTTTCGCAGGTTCTGATTTCACAGAAGGAATGATTTTTTCATAAACATGAACTGTGTCGCCATTTGGAAGTTTCTTAGTCTCTACGAAGCGGTAGCCTGGAATATCTTTCTTAGGTTGTTCGCCATCTTCACTTGGATTTCCTGGAATCTCGTTTCCTTCTTTATCCTTGAATGATGTCTTAACTTTTTCGTAGACGTGCTCTGTATCTCCATTTGGAAGTTTCTTAGTTTCTACGAAGCGGTAGCCTGGAATATCTTTCTTAGGTTGCTCGCCATCTTCACTTGGATTACCTGGAATCTCGTTTCCTTCTTTATCCTTGAATGATGTCTTAACTTTTTCGTAGACGTGCTCGATGTCGCCATTTGGAAGTTTCTTAGTCTCTACGAAGCGGTAACCTGGGATATCTTTCTTAGGTTGTTCGCCATCTTCTGTTGGATAGTTTGGAATTTCGTTGCCGTCTTTATCCTTGTGACTTGTCTTAACTTTCTCATAAACGTGTTCGATGTCGCCATTTGGAAGTTTCTTAGTCTCTACGAAGCGGTAACCTGGAATATCTTTCTTAGGTTGTTCGCCATCTTCTGTTGGATAGTTTGGAATTTCGTTGCCGTCTTTATCCTTGTGACTTGTCTTAACTTTCTCATAAACGTGTTCGATGTCGCCATTTGGAAGTTTCTTAGTCTCTACGAAACGGTAACCTGGGATATCTTTCTTAGGTTGTTCGCCATCTTCTGTTGGATAGTTTGGAATTTCATTTCCGTCTTTATCCTTGTGACTTGTCTTAACTTTCTCATAAACGTGCTCTGTATCTCCATTTGGAAGTTTCTTAGTTTCTACGAAGCGGTAACCTGGGATATCTTTCTTAGGATTTGTACCTTCTTCAGTAGTTGTTCCTGGAATTACATTACCATCTTTATCTTTATAAGTTGTCGTAACTTTTTCATAGATGTGTTTTGTATTTCCTTTTTCGTCTACTTCAGTTTTAACAATCTTATATCCTGGGATATCTTTAGTTGGTTTAGTTCCATCTTCTGTTGGTGAAAGTGGTTTACCATCTTTATCAACGAACGAAGTATCAGGACGAACTGTTGGAGTGTAAGTAGCTGTTACAGGTGTTCCGTTCTTATCTACACGTTTAACTGTCACACCTTTAGCTTTTCCTACGAAGTCTTTTTCTGGAGTGAAGGTCACTTTACCGTTTTCATCGATTGTGTATGTTCCTTCTCCTGGTACTTTCTTCTCAGTTGTTCCATCGTCAAATGTTGGTTTAACAGTTTCATCAATTGGTACATTAGGATTTCCTGGTTTAAATTCAGGTGTTCCTGTTTGTGGTTGCCCTTTAGGTCCTTCAGATTCTGCAGGTGTTCCTTCTGGAGTTACCGGAGTTACTGTTGGTGTGTATTTAGCCGTTACTGGTGTTCCGTTCTTATCTACACGTTTAACTGTTACTCCTGTACCTGTTCCTGTGAATGTCTTCTCAGGTGTGAACGTTACTGTGCCATCTGGTGTTACTGTGTATGTTCCTTCACCTGGAATTGTCTTAGTTGTTGAACCGTCTTCGAAGGTTGCTGGTACTTCATCATCCATTGGTACCTCTGGGTTGCCTGGTTTGAATTCAGGTTTACCATTTTGTTCTTTACCTTGGATATCTGTTGTTTCAACTGGGTCTGCGGTTGGGGTTACTGGGGTTACGTTTGGTGTGTATTTAGCCGTTACTGGTGTTCCGTTCTTATCTACACGTTTAACTGTTACGCCTGTGCCTTTACCTGTGAAGTTCTTCTCTGGGGTGAACGTTACTGTTCCATCTGGTGAGACTGTGTATGTTCCTTCACCTGGAATTGTCTTAGTTGTTGAACCATCTTCGAAGGTTGCTGGTACTTCATCATCCATTGGAACTTCTGGGTTGCCTGGTTTGAATTCAGGTTTACCGTTTTGTTCTTTGCCTTGGATATCTGTTGTTTCAGCTGGTGTTCCTTCTGGAGTCACTGGAGTTACTGTTGGTGTGTATTTAGCTGTTACTGGGGTACCATTCTTATCTACACGTTTAACTGTTACGCCTGTTCCTTTACCTGTAAAGTTCTTCTCTGGGGTGAATGTTACTGTTCCATCTGGTGCAACTGTGTATGTTCCTTCACCTGGAATTGTCTTAGTTGTTGATCCATCTTCGAAGGTTGCTGGTACTTCATCATCCATTGGTACGTCTGGATTTCCTGGTTTGAATTCAGGTTTACCATTTTGTTCTTTACCTTGGATGTCTGTTGTTTCAGCTGGGTCTGCGGTTGGCGTTACTGGTGTTACATTTGGTGTGTATTTAGCTGTTACTGGGGTACCATTCTTATCTACACGTTTAACTGTTACGCCTGTTCCTTTACCTGTGAATGTCTTCTCTGGTGTGAACGTTACTGCGCCGTCTGGTGCTACTGTGTATGTTCCTTCACCTGGGATGACTTTTTCTGTTGAACCATCTTCGAAGGTTGCTGGTACTTCATCATCCATTGGTACTTCATCAGCACCTGGTGTGAATGTTGGTTTACCTGTTTGTGTTTTACCTTGAATATCTGTTGTTTCAGCTGGGTCTGCGGTTGGGATTACTGGGGTTACTGTTGGGGTGTAAGTTGTTTCTACCTTAGTTCCGTTAGTATCCTTCGCTACAACCTTAGCTGGATCAGGTGTGCCAACAAAGTCTTTGTTTGGTTGGAATGTGATAACTCCTGTTGTTGGATCAATTGTGTATGTTCCAACTTCTTTACCATCTTTAAGTGCTGGCATTGTTGTTACTTCGTTACCACTTGGGTCTACCAATTTAACAGTTGTCTTATCAATTGGTGCTACTTCATCACCTTGTTTGAACATTGACTCTGTTTCTTGAGTTTGTGGTTGACCTTGTTTTCCAGTTGTTTCTTTTGGTTCTGCTGTTGGTACTACTGGAGTTACTGTTGGTGTGTAAGTTGTTTCTACCTTAGTTCCGTTAGTATCCTTCGCTACAACCTTAGCTGAATCTGGTGTGCCTGTGAAGTCTTTGTTTGGTTGGAATGTGATAACTCCTGTTGTTGGATCAATTGTGTATGTTCCAACTTCTTTACCATCTTTTGTAGCTGGCATTGTTGTTACTTCGTTACCACTTGGGTCTACCAATTTAACAGTTGTCTTATCAATTGGTGCTACTTCATCACCTTGTTTGAACATTGACTCTGTTTCTTGAGTTTGTGGTTGACCTTGTTTTCCAGTTGTTTCTTTTGGTTCTGCGGTTGGAGTTACTGGAGTTACTGTTGGTGTGTAAGTTGTTTCTACCTTAGTTCCGTTAGTATCCTTCGCTACAACCTTAGCTGGATCTGGTGTGCCTGTGAAGTCTTTGTTTGGTTGGAATGTGATAACTCCTGTCGTTGGATCAATTGTGTATGTTCCAACTTCTTTACCATCTTTCATCGCTGGCATTGTTGTTACTTCGTTACCACTTGGGTCTACCAATTTAACAGTTGTCTTATCAATTGGTGCTACTTCATCACCTTGTTTGAACATTGACTCTGTTTCTTGAGTTTGTGGTTGACCTTGTTTTCCAGTTGTTTCTTTTGGTTCTGCTGTTGGGATTACTGGGGTTACTGTTGGTGTGTAAGTTGTTTCTACCTTAGTTCCGTTAGTATCCTTCGCTACAACCTTAGCTGGATCTGGTGTGCCTGTAAAGTCTTTGTTTGGTTGGAATGTGATAACTCCTGTTGTTGGATCAATTGTGTATGTTCCAACTTCTTTACCATCTTTTGTAGCTGGCATTGTTGTTACTTCGTTACCACTTGGATCTACCAATTTAACAGTTGTCTTATCAATTGGTGCTACTTCATCACCTTGTTTGAACATTGACTCTGTTTCTTGAGTTTGTGGTTGACCTTGTTTTCCAGTTGTTTCTTTTGGTTCTGCTGTTGGTGTTACTGGAGTTACTGTTGGTGTGTAAGTTGTTTCTACCTTAGTTCCGTTAGTATCCTTCGCTACAACCTTAGCTGGATCTGGTGTGCCTGTGAAGTCTTTGTTTGGTTGGAATGTGATAACTCCTGTTGTTGGATCAATTGTGTATGTTCCAACTTCTTTACCATCTTTCATCGCTGGCATTGTTGTTACTTCGTTACCACTTGGATCTACCAATTTAACAGTTGTCTTATCAATTGGTGCTACTTCGTCACCTTGTTTGAACATTGACTCTGTTTCTTGAGTTTGTGGTTGACCTTGTTTTCCAGTTGTTTCTTTTCGTTCTGCTGTTGGTACTACTGGAGTTACTGTTGGTGTGTAAGTAGCTGTTGCTGGTGTTCCATTCTTATCTTTAACTTCAACAGTTGCTGGATCTGGTGTACCAACAAAGTCTTTGTTTGGTTTAAATGTTACAACACCTGTTAATGGATCGATTACGTATTTACCAACTTCTTTTCCATCTTTTGTTGCTGGAATTTCTTTGTCATCAACTGGTTGTCCATTTACTACAAATTTAGCTGGTTGCTGTTCGTTGATAGTAATTGGAGCTGTTTCATCACCTTGTGTAAAGACAGGTTTACCTGTTTGTTCTTGACCTTGTTTACCTTCAGATGTAACTGGTGCTCCTGTCGGTGTTACTGGTGTTACTTCTGGAGTATATTTACCTTTTGAAGTAACTGGAACTTTGTTTCCTTCTGAATCAGTTGCTGTTACTGATACTTGTACATTAACACCTTTAGCTTTTCCTGTAAATGTTGGAAGTGGTTCAAATGTTACTACACCTGTTGTTGGATCG